>JADZCJ010000047.1 GCA_020851635.1 Anaerolineae bacterium | reverse complement strand
GCGCGAACAGTTCGGCTTGCGTTGAATTCATCATACACCTCAGCAGGCAAAGATGAGATGTACCCTACGTCGATGCGATTTGGTTGTCAAGGTGCAATTAGATTTCATCAACCCTTGAATACAGGCTGAGTGCGTACGCTGCGGTCACTCTCGAGCGCGCCGATTCGAATCGCATTGTCATTCAAGGACGCGACGTCCCCCGCGTGCGCTCGGGCGCTTGCATTGGAAAGCGATTTGCATATAATGCTGGGGTTTGTAAAAAATATCACGTTCGATTGACGCTGCCGCTTTTGCGGCTTGTTCCGTTATGCCGCAGCGACACCTTTCCCTTTTGCAGTCGCAACTTGCCGTGTGTTACGAACCAGAAAGCTTTCGGAGGGCGCTTTGACAACTCGCCCCACCCTTTCAGGAGGAGTAATGCGTTTGTTTTGGGTCAAAAAGGGTCATTTTCTCGCCATCCTCGTCGCCTCCTTGGCGCTTTTCCTTTCCGGATGCGCAACGGGTCTGCCGCAAGACATGCTCACGCCCAACTCTCCGGCGGCACAGGACACTGCCAGTCTCTTTTACCTCATATTCTGGATTTCAGTTGTAGTCTTTATCCTCGTCGAGGGGCTGCTCGTCTGGTTCGTGCTGCGATACCAGCGACGCGCCCATGATGAACACCCTGAACAGTATCACGGCAACACGAGTCTGGAAATCACCTGGACAGTCATTCCGGCATTGATTTTGATTGTCGTCTTTGCCCTCACCCTACGCACCATGGGCACGACGGGCGCAACTCAGGCGCCGGGACAGGGCATCCCAATCACTGTCGCGGGACACCAATGGTGGTGGGAAATCCAATACAATGACGGGCAAATCAAGACTGCCAGCGAGCTGCACATGCCCTCGAATCAGGTCATGAACCTGACCTTGATTTCGGAAAACGTCATCCACAGCTTTTGGGTCCCCCGTCTCATGGGCAAGACCGACACCATGCCGGGACACCAGAACCAGACCTGGCTATACACCAGCGAGCTCGGGTCCTATGATGGGCAGTGTGCTGAATTCTGCGGCAATCAGCATGCCAACATGTTGTTCCGCGTGATTGTCCAGTCTCCTCAAGAATTTGAAGCGTGGCTCGCGAACCAGGCGGCTCCGCCCGTCGAGCCGGCGTCGGGCACCCTCGAAGCGCACGGCAAGGAACTCATCACGAATCCCCAATATTTTTGTACAACGTGCCATACGATTCAGGGCACACCGGCGGTCGGCGTCACCGGTCCCAACCTCACCCACTTTGCTAGCCGCGGCTGTTTCGCCGGGTGTATGTTTGAAAATAACACCGAAAACCTCACCGCCTGGCTGACCAATTCAAACGCGCTCAAGCCCGGCAATATCATGGCAAAAACTCTGGCACAACGCAATCCGCAAGACCCGAATCATCCGCTGACGCCCGATGAAGTTCAAGCGCTCGTGGCATATTTGTCCAGTCTGAAATAATTTGACCGGGTCACGTTGACACAATCTCGCACCTGTCAGACGCAACCCAACACTCTCGAGGAGAAGGTATGGCAACGAATGTATTGACGCTGCCGCGCACATCCGAGCCAACGGGAATTTGGAGTTGGATAACCACCGTAGATCATAAACGGTTGGGGCTTCTTTATCTTTTGACAGCCGTCGCTTTCTTTTTGATCGGCGGCATCGAAGCTCTGATTATCCGCACCCAACTCGCGCTGCCGAATGGCACGGTCGTTGATCCAAGTCTCTATAATCAATTGTTCACCATGCACGGCACGACCATGATCTTTCTTGCCGTCATGCCTCTCAACACGGGGTTTGGCAACTATCTGGTCCCGCTCATGATTGGCGCGCGTGACATGGCGTTCCCAAGACTAAATGCGTTTGGCTACTGGTTGTATCTTTTCGCGGGGATTTTGTTGTACGCCAGTTTTATTTTTGGCAACGCGCCGGATGCAGGGTGGTTCGGTTATGCTCCCCTGACCGAACGGGCATACAGCCCCGGTCACGGGATTGACTTTTGGGTTCTTTCGCTCCAGCTGCTTGGAATTTCCTCGCTCGTCGGCAGTCTGAACTTTGTCGTCACCATTCTCAACATGCGCGCGCCGGGCATGACAATCAATCGCCTGCCCCTGTTCGTCTGGGGTGTGCTGGTTACATCGCTCCTGATCATATTCGCCATTCCCAGCATCACCGTCGCCCTGATTCTCTTGCTATTTGATCGGTATTTCGGGACCAGTTTTTATCTGGCAAGCGCGCAGGGTGACCCCATGTTGTGGCAGCACCTCTTTTGGTTCTTTGGGCATCCCGAGGTCTATATCATGATCATGCCTGCCTTTGGAATTATTTCCGAAGTGCTTGCCACCTACTCACGCAAACCGATCTTTGGTTATGCGGCCATGGCGTTCGCGTTTGCGGGCATCTCTTTTGTCAGCTTTACCGTGTGGGCGCACCACATGTTCGCCACCGGTCTCTCACCGGTTGCGGACGCCGTCTTTGCGGCGACTAGTTTTCTGGTCGCCGTGCCCACAGGCATCAAGATCTTTAACTGGTTGGGCACGATTTGGAAAGGGTCCATTCGCGTGACCACCGCATTCCTATTTGCCGCCGGGTTCATTGGGCAGTTCACGATCGGCGGTCTGGGGGGGGTGATGCTGGCGACCGTCCCGGTGGACTGGCAGATTACAGACACTTATTTTGTCGTCGGACATTTTCACTATGTGTTGTTTGCAGGCGCGGTTCTCGCCCTCTTTGCAGGCACGTATCATTGGTTCCCAAAGATGACGGGGCGCTATCTGGACGAACGGCTCGGTCAGATTCATTTCTGGCTCACGATGGTTGGCATGATCATGTTGTTCTTTTTTATGCACTATCTCGGCGTCATCGGCATGCCTCGCCGCATCTACACCTATGCGCCGGGACAGGGCTGGGACATCTGGAACATGATCGAGACAATCGGCGCATTTATCGTTGCGGCGGGCGTCCTGGTCTTTGTCGTCAACGTTTTTATCAGCTTGCGACAGCCAAAAACGGCGACCGACGATCCGTGGGATGGGCAAACGCTAGAGTGGGCAACTTCGTCACCCCCGCCCGTTTATAATTTCGCCGCAATGATTCCGGTCAACAGCCCGCGCCCGTTCTGGGATGCAAAATACGGACCTCACAGCGAGTTTGCGGAAAATCCAAAGACGATTGACCTTTCAGGCGGGAGCACAGCGCACGTTCACCTGCCCAACCCCAGTATCTGGCCCCTGCTCTTGTCGCTGGCGCTCACCATCTTTGCAGTGGGCATCATCTTTGGACCTCAGACGGGTTGGATTCTCGCACCCATTGGCGTTGTTCTCATGTTTGGATCGTTTCTCGGTTGGCTCGCCCAACCCGCAGGATAAGAAACTGTCTCAAAATGGCTGTCTGGACCCGATTGACGGTCTGAATTCAGGCAAACGCTGCGCCTGCCGAATTCCATTTTGAGATAATTTCTATGAGGTGAAACAATGTCAGCAGTAGGTAAACTCGAAAAAGCGGGGGATCGCGTCGGCAGCCACATGGAACAAGTGGTGAGCGAGGCGCAGGTTCAGCCGGAACACGCAGAGACGACAACGGGGCTTGACCATCGCAAACTGCTCATTTGGGTCTTTATCGCATCAGAGACGATTTTCTTTGCGTCGCTGATGGCGACCTATCTCGTTTTTCGCGGTAAAACACCGCCGCAAGATGGGCTTGCTCATCTGGACCTCAACGTCGCTTCGATCAACACTTTTATCTTGCTCGCCAGCAGTTTGACCATGGTCCTGGCGTTACAGTCAATCGAGAGCGGCAAAAAAGGACGCCTGATCGGCTTGTTGATTCTGACCGCGCTCCTCGGCGCTCTCTTTTTGGGCGGGCAGGCGCTCGAATACAACGAACTCATCACGAATGGCGTTTCGATTGATACCAATCTCTTTGGCGCCACGTTCTTTACCCTGACGGGGTTTCACGGCGCGCACGTGGCAATCGGAATCTTGTGGATCATCATGCTCATCATCCGCGCTCTGCGCGGGGGCATCTCGCAGCACAATCATCTCGCCGTCGAACTCGGCGGGCTGTACTGGCACTTTGTTGACCTCGTGTGGGTCGTGCTCTTTACGATCATCTATCTCATCTGAAACACTCTGGCAGTGCCGCAGCATGAGATTGCGTATGTCCAATCCAATTTGTAGTTCATCGTAGCCGCGTTCAACTGAACGCCCTGCAGTCGAAATATCAACACAACTCGGACCAAACAGGTTCTCGATTCTATGGAACAAGAACAAAGTTTTCAGCGCTCGACGGCGGACCCCCATCACGACCCGGGCGATTTCGTCGCCGAAGAAAAACGTATCCAACAAGCCAAGCCCAATTATGTTGGCGTGTTTGTTGCTCTGGCGATTCTCACCGCCATCGAGATTAGCATCACCCTCATCTTTCCGTCCGAGGAAGGCGCCGGCGCGACGATTGGCCGCGTGCCTTTGCTCCTGTTCTTGACAGTCGCCAAAGCGCTGCTGGTCATTCTCTACTATATGCACCTCAAGTTTGACAGCCGTCTCTATAGTTATTTCTTTGGCGCAGGCGTGTTGGCTTTCGGATTACCGTTCGTCATCTCGATGATCTTTCTCATGTCGCCGCCCCAATTGGCAAGTCAGCGGCACGAAGGCGGCGCTCCCGGCGAGCAGCGTCCCACTCCCAACCCAAACGCCGGTCCGCCCGTTACCTTGAAACTTCAGGGCTTTGAATTTGAATTTGACCCCGGCGCTCTCGCTGCCAACAGCGGACAGGTTGTGCGCATCGAGCTCCAAAATACCGGAAGCGTCGAGCACAACTTTGTCATGCCTTCTGAACCGGTCGCTACTTTGCCCGAGCCATGGGTGACCAACAATGGCACGGTCATTGCCAAAGCTCCGGTAGCCAGCGTCGGCAAAGGCGGCTTTACCGCTCCCGCGCCCGGAGACTATGCGTTCTATTGTAACGTGCCGGGACATGCCCTCGCCGGTATGCATGGGATTATCAGCATCAAATAAGCTCCTCGCGCTGCTGCCATTCATGATACCTTGCGCGCAGAGTTAAATTTGACTCTGCGCGCAACCTATTTTTCGATCGAACGTGAATTCCTATTATCCAACGATTGACTGGTTGTGGACCTGGTGGACGTTCGACCCTGGCATTTGGCTCGGTATTGTCGCCCTCCACGGCGGTTACCTGCTAACGGTCGGACCCCTTCGCAGCAAATTCTCAACCAGCCAGCCGATTTCCTCGCGCCAACTCACCTATTGGACCCTGGGCATCCTGACCCTGATCGTCGCCCTCATCACCCCGCTCGCGCTCATTTCCGATGTCTATCTGTTTAGCGCGCACATGCTTCAGCATCTTTTGCTGACCCTCGTTGCGCCTGCGCTTTTGCTGCTCGGCACGCCGGGTTGGCTCTTTGACCCGCTCCGGACCCGTCCTACCCTGCTCCGGATTGCGCGATTCCTCTGCAATCCCTTTGTTGCGTTCGCCGCGTTCAACGTCGTTTTCATTGCATGGCACGCCCCGGCAATGTACAACCTAGCGCTCGCCTCGCCGGTGATGCACCTGCTCGAACATTTCACAATGGTCGCGGCGGCAATGCTGACATGGATGCCCATCCTCTCGCCCACCCGGCTGCTCCCGCGCCTGCCGCTGCCTCTTCAAGTCTTTTACGCATTTCTACAGAGCATCGTCGGCACGGGTCTGGGCGCGATCTTGACTCTCGCCAAAGACCCAATCTATAATTTT
This sequence comes from Anaerolineae bacterium, assembly GCA_020851635.1. Taxonomy (GTDB): domain Bacteria; phylum Chloroflexota; class Anaerolineae; order UBA4142; family SHND01; genus SHND01. The sequence continues at coordinate 67,504 of JADZCJ010000047.1, read as the reverse complement.
TACGCTCAGGCGCCGCGACTCTGGAACATCCCTGTGCTTGAAGATCAAGTCTGGGCAGGTCTGGTTATGTGGATCGGGGCAGCCATGCTTTGGCTCCTCGTCTTGACCATCATCTTTTTTCGCTGGTTCGGTGCCAAGGGACCCATCGAGGGCGAGCATGGCTTTGTCTAGCAGGTTGTCAGAGTGAAATCAAATCGCAGTTCACAAGAGAATCACATGTCTGATCTTGCGCCGGATATCCCCTTGCCCGGGAATATTCGCGAAACCATCACAAACTATGTGATGTTGACCAAACCGACGATTGTCGCGCTCTTGCTGACGATCACCCTCGGTGGCATGTTGATTGCCGCGCGCGGGCTGCCACCGTTTTCGATTCTCGTGTTTGCTCTCATCGGCGGCGCCTGCGCCGCGGGCGGGGCAAACGCGCTCAATTCCTTTCATGATCGCAACACCGACAAATCAATGGGGCGGACCTCACGTCGCCCGCTGCCCGCAGGCAAGATCTCACCCCGCAACGCGCTCATTTTTGCGCTCTCTCTGTGTGTCGCTTCAGTCCTCATTCTGGGCATCGGCGTCAATTGGCTCGCCGCCACGCTTTCAACCGCAGGCATCATCTATTATGCGTATGTATATACGGTGCTGCTCAAACGCATGACGCCGCAGAATATTGTCCTGGGGGGTGGCGCGGGCGCGATCCCGCCGCTGGTGGGATGGGCTGCCGTCACCGACCAACTCAGCATTCTCTCGCTCTATCTCTTTGCCATCGTATTGCTCTGGACCCCGCCACACACCTGGGCGCTCATGCTGCTGGTCGAAAAGGACTATCGTCGAGTCTCTATTCCGATGCTCCCGGCTGTCTGGGGCGAGCTCGAAGCGCGGCGGCATATCATTCTCTATTCGGTCTTGCTTTTTATTGTCACCATCATGCCCGTGCTGTTTGGGGGATTGAGCTGGATTTACTTTATCGGCGCAACGTTATTGGGGTTGTATTTTCTCGCCCTGGCGACGCGCCTGTGGTTCACTCGCGGCGCTACAAAACCCATCGCCAAGAAACTGTATAGCTATTCAAACGGCTATCTCGCCCTGCTCTTTGCGCTCATGGTCGTTGACACAATCACCCTGCATTAGTTGCGCGTCATTTTTGGACCACTTTATGCGCATGGATCGTGCTCTTGTCTTTTCGCGTTACATTGTCCTCATCGGGGTCGCGGGCTTGCTCCTTGCATCTTGCGCGGGATTTTTACTTGCCCTGGTCGAGACCGCAAAAGTGATTGGCTATGTGGCGCTCCATTTCCGTGACCCCAGTGTAGAGGTCCAGGAAGTTTACTTTATCAAGCTGGTTGACGGTTTTTTAGTCGCAACGGGTTTATTGATTTTCGCGCTGGGGTTGTACGGGATTTTTATTCGCCAGCTCAATCTGCCCGAGCCGCTCCGCTTTACAACAATCGGAGAACTCAAGGTCTCGCTTGCCAACGTAATCGTCCTGACACTCGCGGTCACGTTTCTGACGCTGGCGCAAGAAGGCGAGGAGGCAATGAGCTTGTTGCTCAAAGGGCTTGCCATCGCGGCTGTGATTGTGACTCTGGTGTTCTTTACGCGCGGCGACCACAAAAACTAGCGCGCCAACATGATGCGAGCGCCGGGTCGAGTGCAAGCGCGCGAGTTATAAAACCGGATGCTCCATTATGCAATCTCGTATAGTTGCGCTATCAGAGCGAACGGTGGTGCTCAGAAATCGCACCACCGTTCGCTTTAATCCGCCTGCACTTGAGCTGCAATAAATTCTTCAGAGATGACCTCTCCCGCCTCCGGGTTGACCGCGTCCTTGACGCGGGTCAAAGGTCCAAGACTTGCCACCATCGAAGCAGCTCCGATCAAGAACGGAGCTGCCAGCGAACTCAGAGAAGCTGCCCAGGCGCCCAGAGTCGGGCCCACTGCCGTCGAGAATCCCGCCACCGTCGTCATGAACCCAAACACTGAACTCCGCGTCGCGCGAGTGCTGTGTTGTGCCAGCATGGTTTCCGAGACGATAAAAATCGTCTCATAGAAAATGTGCGCGCCGAGAAAAAAAACAATGCCCGTTGTCCAACCCGGCGACAAACCCCACCCCGCCAGTGTAATCGAAAACCCGATTGCCGAAAACACCCAGATGCGCTTGCCACCCCACACGTCCGCCTTGCCGCCCAGCCAGACCCCAATCAGCGCCGCTGTCGCCCCGGCCGCGTTTACCCACTGTATTTGAACCTCATTCAAGCGCCAAACATCGTTTGCAAGCAGCGCGCGAAAGGGTCCCTCGAACGATAGCCCCAGCGCCAGCGCAAACAACGCATTCGCCGCCACAATCCACAATATCGTTCCCGGAAACGTTGTGCGCCAGTTTCCCAGATCGAGCGTCGTGCCCTTCAAGTGATGATGCGTTTCCTTTAGGACCAGCGCCCGCGCTGTGGTCGCCGGGATCAGGATGATTCCATGCGCCAAAATCAGCCCCGCAACCCCAAACACCGGCAGCAGCACGGAACTGATGAGGGGTCCCACAATCGCCGCGCCCAGGACCATGACCTCCATAAACGAAAACGCAGTCGCGCGCCGCGCCTCGTCCGACTCTGACATGAATGCCTGCATGGCGGGCCACTGCAACGCGCCAAGGAAATTGGTGAGGGTCAAAATCCCGGCCAACAACAGCCAGTCCGTCGTCAGCCCCCCGACCAGATACAAGGGAGCCAACAGGAACCCCGGCGCGGTAATAATCCACTTGCGCCCAAAGCGGTCTGCCAACACGCCGCCGAGCATGGCGGGCAAATAATGCGCCAGCGTGAATACCGAGAACGCGACGCCGACCTGAAAATCGGTCGCACCCAATTCGCGTAAATGCAGCGCCAAGAGCGGGTACCATGCAAAGTGCGCGGTCAGGACAAGTCCGACCGTCATCGAGAGCACAACCGTGTTTCGCGACAGCCGACGATATTGAGCGAGCATGTTGCAATCATCACTCCAACAAGACCGGGGCAAACGCTCAGCCCTCGGCGTCAGGACACAAAAAAACACCGCGAGCAAGCGCGCCCGCGGTGCAGTGTCAGTAAAGTTATTCCATTACGTCAAGTATTTGCTCCAGACATCGTGCGCATGCGCTTCCCCCAGCATTACGACGGCGACAAAGCGGGGGCGCCCCGGGACTGACAGCAAATTCATATTCGCCTCTTCCGGCGTGCGATTGCCCTTGCGGCGATTGCACGGACCGCAAGCTGTCACGACATTTTCCCACGTTGTCGCCCCATGTCGCGAACGCGGCAGCACGTGATCGAGCGTCAGTTCGGTGCGTCCCGGTGTCCCGCCACAGTATTGGCAGGTATACATGTCACGCGCCAGCACCGTGCGACGCGAAAGCGGCAGGGGCAAGCGGCGCGGGATGGGGACATAGGTCACAAGGCGAATCACCAGCGGGACGTCCATGTGGAGACGTTCCGCCCGTATTTTTGCCCGCGCCGCTTCAACGAGTTCTGCTTTTTCCTTCAAGAGCAGCACGATGGCGCGCTGCACCGATACGATATTCAGTGGTTCGTACGATGCGTTTAAAACCAAGACCCCATTCACCGCAACCTCACTTGCGGCACCTGAGCTTATGCCGCTTGTTGTAACTCCTCTGTTTCAAGGAATTTGACAATTTCACTGCGCGCATCCTTGAACGCTTTGACCAGATTTTCGTCCGCTCCTTTGAAAGCGATGACATTTCGTTTCGCGCAAGCCGCGCAGCCCATCAACGCTTTGTAGCGGTCCGGATTACAGTCCAGACATCCGCATTGGCGAATCATCATCAGACAAAAGGCAAGACTGTCCGGATGGTCTTCCGGCAGCGCCGCCACACGTTTGGCAAGTTCACGCCATTTGGCGTCACGCAGTCCTGCGAGCGCATGTACGCTCTTGTGTGGAAAAAGAATCTCCGCACGCATCGTGCAAACTCCTTATCGAGCATACCGCGGAGCAGTATTGCTCGTCGTCGAATTTTGGGATAATGACGGCACAAGGAACATGCCGGTGACAATGCCTTTCGCCCATATCGCTATGCGCGAAAAACGGCGCGAAACCAACCCGTGTTGGTCGAGCGCCGCACGTCGAACCGCAGGAGCATTGCTGATTTGCGCGAATGCGAGAGCGTCGTTGCTCGCAGCTCTCCTTGCCGATTCCAAGTGGACGCGTCGGGACTCGAACCCGAATCACCGGCGCAATAGACCTTTGCGCCGATGTGACACCAATCGCACGCCTCAAAATAGTTCATGATCACAGCAAGCGTTGTAATCATGCTGGCAAGTGGTCGTACCCCCGATTCTGTTTCAATCCGTCATCTGTCTCGGAACACTGCTGTTCCGGTTGAGAGTCCTCGAGCACACGGCTCGCTGCCCCCCACTGCGGCAGGATTGCGTTTTTGCTCTCGCAAAAAAACAATCCACCTGCCTTGCTCTCGGTTGGACGTTCACCCAGCCACTGCCATCACTGGCAATGCTGGTGGGCTTTTACCCCACCGTTTCGCCCCTGTCCTGTGCGGCACTCGCGTGCCTCCCAGGTGGGATTCTTTTCTGTTGCAGTTGTCGTTGCTTCGAGTTTACACCCGAAAACACCCTAACTTGCTGTTTCGTTAGGCAACTGTACATCGCGGGTTAGGCGATGCCGAGAGTCGGGAAGTTCCTCACACAGTCCTTGCGGACTGCGCGCGACGGAACACCTGCTTGCCATTCTTTGGATTTGTTAATCTGAATCGCACAGGCGGCGATCCAAAATGAGCCGCCAGGGAATCGAACCCTGAACCTGCAGCTTAAAAGGCTGTTGCTCTGCCGATTGAGCTAGCGGCCCAAATGAATTGTAATTCCTTGCACAAACTCAAGGTCACAAAAAAAGGCGTGAGCTCGCGCTTCACGCCGTCAGTGGCTGAAACGAACTAGACGAAATTAACGCAAACCATCGCGTTCCGTCCATGTGGACAGATTGGGTCTAAAGACGGGCAGATATTTCGCCTGAAACATGGTAGTTGGCTCGACCTTCAAAGGCGATTCTACCATAGAGTTCTACCGCCTGTCAAACAATTTTCCGGCGTTTTTCCCCATGCTAACGCTCACAAGAGAACCGGACGGGCAGCTTTTTACCTCCCCGCCGCCTGCGCGAACTGAATCACCCCACCCGGAAAGAAACCCATCCCAACGGTCAACACCACAGCAACGATCACTGCAAATGCGAGCGCGGCAGGGATACGTGACACAGCTTCTTGCTTCCAATCCTCGGCGGGCGGGCTCATATACATGCGGATCACGGGTCCGAGATAGTAATAGACCGAAACCAGACTATTCAAAGCGCCAACCACTGCCAGCCACGTATACCCGGAATTCACCGCCGTGCCAAAAACAAAGAATTTGGCGACAAAACCGGCAAACGGCGGAAAACCCGACAGTGACAACAACGAGATCGCCAGCGCCGCCGCCGCCCACGGTTTAACCTGGGCTGCGCCCGCCAGTTCGGACATTGTCAGCCGTTCGCGTTCGCCATGTCCCAGCGCCAGCACCGCGCCAAATGCCGCAAGATTCATGACCGCATATGCGGCGAGATAAAAGAGCGCGGCTTCTGCGCCCGCTTCGCCGCCAGCAACCAGCGCAATCAAAATGTAACCGGCGTGGGCGATGGACGAGTACGCCAACATGCGCTTGATATTGGTTTGGGTCAGCGCGGCAATGTTGCCCACAGTCATGGTGACGACTGCCAATAGCGCCATCACAAACTGCCAGTCCAGCGTGCCGGGCGGAATGGCGACGAGAAAGGTGCGGAACAGCGCGGCAAAAGCTGCTGCTTTGGTCGCCACGCTCATAAAACCCGTGATCGGCGTCGGCGCGCCCTCATAGACGTCGGGCATCCACCATTGGAACGGCACCAACCCGACCTTGAACCCAAAACCCACCAGCAAAAGCGCCACACCCATAATAAACAACGGATTAGTAGCAGCATTCGCCGTGGTCGCAATCGCAGACAGGTTCGTTGACGCGGTCGCACCATAGATCAGCGCGATGCCGTACAAAAAGAACGCGGACGAAAACGACCCGAGCAGAAAATATTTGATGCCTGCTTCGAGTGAGAGATTGTTGGTGCGCCAGAACGCACACAGCACATACAACGGCAGCGAAAACAATTCCAGCCCGAGAAAAATGACGATCAAGTCATTTGCCAGCGCCATCAACAACATGCCGCTCGTCGCGCCAAGCAGCAGCGCCAGGTATTCGCCGGAATCAAGATTGCGCGCGTTCAGGTAATCAATCGAAAGCAGCACCGTAATAAACGCCGCCATGAGCACAACCAAACACACGCCGACAGCCAGCGGTCCTGTTGTGATACTCTCATTGAACGCCGTCGCATCGGTCCCGTACAATGAAAATGTCTGTAACGCCGCGATCGCGAGACCGGCAAGCGCCACCACTGCCAGCCAGCTCTTGTTTTTGCCGGGCAACAATACATCGGCAAGCATGACGACCATCGCCGTGAGCGCGGGAATAATCGCGGGCAGCAGCGGAATCAGGTTGATTTCAGGTATCGTTAGTGGCATGGCGAGATTCAGACAAATCGCGCGAGAGATTCAATCATTTCTTGGTCTTGCGTTTTTCCGTCAGTTTGTGGCGCGCGCGCGCCCATCGTTCTATTTTTTTGCGATAGCTTTGCACCTGTTCCGCATACAGACGGTCTCGTTCGATCTGCATGGCGACCAACTCGAACCCCGTCGCGGGTTTGCCCCATGAAGTCATCCGCCTGCGATTCAAAACCGGGTCGGTCAATCCTTCCACCACCTGGATCAGATCACGCCGCGCAATCTCAAATTCCGACATGACCTGGCTCAGCGAACGCTCGCGGCGGGCAGCGATCTGTTCTTCGTTCCACGCCGCAAAGTTGTTGCGCTCTGAAATCGTATACGTGTATTGTGATTCACCGGGCATCGTAAAGGTCTGCAGCACACGCACCAATTCTTCATCCCACGCGGCAATGATTCCCATCAACTCTTTGAGCGCCCATTTATCAACCGCTTTGGCGCGCTTCAAGTCCTCTTCACTCAAGCCGTTGATCGTGTCCTGAAACTCTTTGCGGGAGGCGCGCAACTGGTGAATCGCTTCATCGCGTTTCATTTCAATAACCCTGCCACGGTGGTTTGATTCAACAATTCCGTAATAGACGCTTGCATTGGGTCGAGCACAATATTCGGAAAAAATCCGAGCAGCACAATAAATGCCGCCAGCGCCAGCGCCAGGATAAATTCGCGCCTGTTCAAATCGGGCAGTTTCTTGTTTGCGTCATTTGTCACGGGTCCGTGCATCACGCGCTGATATGCCCACAACAGATAAATCGCCGCCAGAATCACGCCCAGCGCAGCCAACACCGTATACGCAGGATTCGTTTCCCACGCGCCGAGCAGAATCAAAAACTCGCCTATAAAACCGTTCAGTCCGGGCAAGCCCATGGACGAAAACATGACCAACAGAAAAAAGAACGAGAGCGTCGGAATGACCTTTTGCAGACCGCCAAAATCGGCGATCAGCCGCGAATGCCTCCGCTGATACAACCAGCCCACAATCAAAAACAACGCGCCCGTCGAAAGCCCGTGATTCACCATTTGCAAGACCGCCCCGCTCATCGCCTGCTGTGAAAACACAAAAATACCCAATATGATGAACCCCATATGCGAAACGGACGAGTACGCGACGAGTGATTTCAGGTCTTTTTGTATCGCCGCCACCATCGCGCCATAGATAATGCCGATGATTGCCAGCACAATCAACACCGGCGCAAACTCGCGCGATGCCTCGGGAAAAAGCGTCAGATTGTAGCGAATGAACCCATACGCGCCAAGCTTGAGCAAGACCCCTGCCAGAATGATCGAGCCGGCTGTCGGCGCCTGCACGTGCGCATCGGGAAGCCAGGTATGCAGCGGAAACATCGGCACTTTGATCGCAAACGCCAGCGCAAACGCCGCAAACAGCCACGGCTGAATGGATGCCGGCGTCACCATCTTTTGCAGCTCGAGCAAGTTAAAGGTGCGCGCGCCTGTCACAAAATAGAGCGCCAGGATGGCGACCAACATCAAGAGCGAGCCGGACATGGTGAACAGGACAAATTTTATGGCAGCATAGATCCTGCGCTCGTGTCCCCAAATCCCAATGATCAGCGCCATTGGGATGAGCGAAAATTCCCAAAAGACGTAAAACAAAAACACGTCGAGCGCCATAAAAACGCCCAACATTGCCGCCTCGAGGATAAAAAAGTAAATGAAATACTCTTTGAGGCGTTCGTTGATTTCAGAAAACGACGCGGGTATGGCGATCAGCATCAAAAAGGTCGTCAACAAGACCAGCCAAAACGACAACCCATCTACGCCGACGGTGTACGAAATTCCGAACTGGGGAATCCAGGCATAGTTCTCGACAAACTGCATCGCGCTCGTGTCATGATCCAGGTTAAAGAGCAAATAGAGCGACAATAAAAATTCCAGCGCAACCGCCGCTAAAGCCCAGCCCTTGAGCAGCGATGGATTGCCGCGCGGCAGCAGCGCCATGATCACCGCGGCGACAAACGGCAAGCCGATGAGAAGTGAAAGAATTGGCAAACTCATGGGCGCATCACCACGATCGCGATTACCACCACAATACCGATCAACATTGCCAGCGCATACCCACGCATATACCCGGCATGCAGTGACCGCAAACTCTGTCCGACATTCTTGAACGTCCTGCCCAGTCCGTCTGCAATTCCGTTAATGATGCGACCATCAACATCCACCCAAAAGGCGTTTGCCAGCCAGCGTCCCGGGCGCGCAACGGCAAAATCATAGAACTGGTCAACCCAGTATTTGTTCACCCACAGATTATAGAGCCAGGGATAGTAACTTGTCAGCCGCGCGGGTGCAGTTGAACTACCCCGGTAGAATCGGAACGCGATAAACATTCCAACCAGAGCCGCCGCCGTCGAAATCGCAATCAGAGTCCATTCAAGCGTCTCTGAGATTTCCACGTGCGGCTGCTGAAAGACGGGTTCGAGAAATTGGTCAAAATAGTTGGTGCCCAGCACGTGCGGCAACCCAATAAATCCGCCAAACGCCGCCAACACCGCCAGAACCGCAAGCGGGACCCACATCACGGGCGGAGCTTCGTGCGGGTGCAGCCCGCGCGCGCCGTGCCCCGAGTGCTCGTCCTCGTCCTGTGCGGTGACAATCTCGCCCTCTTTCCAACGCGGTTTGCCGCCGAAGGTCAGAATGACGGCGCGGAATGTATAGAACGCCGTCATCAATGCCGTGACGACGCTAACCGCCCACAAGCCCACCTCGCCGTGAGCAAAACCCTTGGCAAGAATCTCGTCCTTGCTGAAAAAGCCGCTAAACAGCGGAAAACCTGACAATGCCAGCGCGCCGACCAGAAATGTTGCAAAGGTGATGGGCATGTATTTGCGTAATCCGCCCAGCCGCCGCATATCAATCATTTCATTCATCGCGTGCATCACCGCGCCCGCGGCAAGAAACAACAACGCTTTGAAAAAGGCGTGTGTCATCAAATGAAAAATACCCGCAGAAAACGCGCTGACTCCAAGCGCAAAAAACATATAGCCCAGCTGCGAGACGGTGGAAAATGCCAGCACGCGTTTGAGGTCGTTTTGCACCAACGCAATCGTCGCGGCGATAAACGCGGTCAAGGTGCCGATAACTGCGACGACCGCCAACGTCGTTGGAGCGAGTTCGTACAGCACATGCGAGCGCGCCACCATATACACGCCCGCCGTCACCATCGTCGCGGCATGGATCAGCGCGCTGACCGGTGTGGGACCCGCCATCGCATCCGGGAGCCAGATATACAGGGGGACCTGCGCCGATTTGCCGGTCGCGCCCATGAACAAGAGCAGCGTCATGATCGTAATGACCGGCGCTCCCACCTGAAACATTGTCTCTGCGCCCTGAAACACATCCTCAAACGCGAGCGAGCCAAATGTCCAGAACATCAAAATGACGCCGAGCATAAAACCAAAATCGCCGATCCGATTAACCACAAACGCCTTTGTTGCCGAAGAACGGGGGGACAGAAATTTCTCATCCGTGCCGACCGCCACGCTGTCGCGATTGAACCAGAAACCAATTAGCAGATACGAACAGACCCCCACGCCTTCCCAGCCGAGATACATCAGCAAATAATTGTCGGCGAGCACCAGCGTCAGCATGGCAAATGCAAACAGATTCATGGCGGCAAAAAACCGCGCATAATCCTCTTCGTGCGCCATATATCCAACCGAATATATATGGATCAGCGCGCCCACGCCCGTGACGACCAGAATCATGACCGCCGACAGCGGGTCGAGCCAGAATGCCACATTGGCGGAAAACGAGCCGACGCCCACCCATTGATACAGCGTCTCGTGAATCACGCGCGCATCTTCGGGCAGCGCAACCAGGTTCAACACCGCCAACACCGACACGCCAAACGATGCCGTCACCATCAGCACAGCCAACCATGCCGACATAGCGCGCGGTAGACGCTTGCCGATTGCGCCGTTAATGATGGCGCCGACAAGTGGCAAGGCAGGAATCAACCAAAGCATTTGAGACATAAGAGTCGGTTGCAGGTCAGGGCGCCGCTTTTGCGGACCCAAACAACAATCATCTATCCCTTGAGAGCGTCTATTTCGTCCACATCTACGTTTTCGCGCGCGCGGAAAATAGCCACCACAAGCGCCAATCCCACCGCCACTTCTGCCGCCGCGACGGTCAAGACAATAAACACAAATACCTGACCATCCATATTGTTCAAATACCGCGCAAAAGCAACAAACGCGAGGTTGACGGCATTGAGCATGAGCTCGATACCCATGAACATGATCAGGGGGTTGCGTCGGATCAGGACTGCAAGCGCGCCGATCGAAAACAGAATCGCGCTCAACACCGTGTAATGAGTAACCGTCAGCATCTCTTTACTCGTCTATCGCAAATCTTGCCTCGGGTCCCCGTGTCGGACCCGCTCGCGCCGCGCAAGCACCATGGCGCCGACAATGGCGATCAGCAACAGCAATGAAGCGATTTCAAAGGGAAGCAAGAACTCGGAAAACAACAGCGCGCCGATCACTTGTACGTGTCCCGCCTCTGAAACATATTCGGGCGTAAAGACCCCTGTCGCCGGAGCCAATTGCCCCGCCGCAAATGTCACGCTCATCAACACGCCGAATGCCGCCGCGAAAATCACCGCCGCGACCGTCTGGGCGGCGGTTCGCCCGCCGATCAGGTCCAGCCGCGGATTCAAGACCATGATCACAAAGAGAAAAAGGATCAGGACGGCGCCCGCATAAATCATGATTTGGGCGACGGCGAGAAAAGGCGCATTCAATAGCACATACATGGCGGCGAGCGCCAAAAAGACGAGCGCAAGCGACAGCGCGCTCCGCACGGGACTGCGCGCGATCACCACACCCAGCGCTGCCAGCACACCGAGTATGGCAAAGAGATAAAAGACCAACGCTTCCATGAACGCGCCGTAATCTGTCATTACACCTGTTCTCTCCGCTCAGCTCTTTTTCAATCGTCTCGACTGTTCGACCACGTCACGACAATGCATCTCGTGATGCGCATACATTGCCAGGAAAAACTCTTTGACGGTTGTGTGTCCTGCCGCCGGATGCGTCCCAACCCGTGTCAGCTGTTCGGGAGTGACCGACTCGAGCACGGCGATCAAGTTCCGGTAACTTGTGTCAAGGTCCGCGTGCAGCTCTTTCATGTTCTTGGTGTGCCCCGCCGCAACCGTATCGTCGTTAAACTTTTGATTGTCAAAGTCCGCGGGCAAGGAGCTCGGTCCCCCATTGGCAATCTCCCGCAACAGATTGGTCATGAGCGCCTCGTTCGTCGCAAGGTGGATACAAGTATCCTTGATAGACCAGTCTCGTCCCGGAAAACACTCGTCCAGCTGCGCGTCGTTCAATCCGGCAATGCAATCGAACAAAACTTGGCGCGAGCGGGCATATTGAGCAATCAGTGGTTCAAGTTCTTTGAGCATATTCAGGACGATGTGGCATTCAACACGAGAACCGCATAGATCGCCAACGCATCATGTGGCGAGTGTCCGCTTCTTTCGCCATAACTCAACGCGCAAATACTTGCGCGCTCCCAGGATGAAGCAGGATGATAATGCCCGCCGTAATCAAAATATTCAATAACGCGACCGGCAGCATCCCTTTCCAGGTAAAATTCATCAGCTGGTCGTAGCGCATGCGGGGAAACGTGCCGCGGATCCACATAAATACGAAAATGAGCAAAAAGACCTTGATGGCAAACCACCAGATGCCCGGAGCACCAATGATGGGCAGGAACGGCAGTGGGCTGAGATAACCTCCCAGAAATAGCGTCGTCGCGATGGCGCAAACAGTGATGATATTGATATATTCCGCCATGAAAAAGAACGCAAATTTGATGGACGAATACTCTGTGTAATATCCGGCAACCAATTCCGTTTCTGCTTCAGGCAGATCAAACGGCAAACGGTTCGTTTCGGCAATCGCCGCAATCATATACAACACAAAACCGAGGATCTGCGGCAGAATGATCCAACCATAATTTGCCTGATAATTGACGATTTCGTTAAGGTTCAGCGTGCTGGTGAGCATCAAGACCCCCACCAGCGCCAACCCCAGCGTCACCTCGTACGAAATCAATTGCGCGGCGGCGCGCAGTGAGCCAAGCAGGGAATACTTGTTGTTCGAGCTCCAGCCCGCCAACACCGTCCCATACACGCTCACCGAACCGATTGCCAACAAATACAACAGCGCCACGTTAATGTCGGCGATTTGCATCGGCATCTCGTACCCAAACAAATTGATCGGGGGCGATACGGGGATCACGGCGAACGCCAGGAGCGCGGTGGCGACCGAGATCATCGGGGCAATCACAAAGACGAGTTTGTCCGCGTTGGTCGGAATCAACTCTTCTTTCATCAACGCTTTGATGGCGTCGGCAAGGGGCTGGAGCAGTCCGCGGGGACCGGTCCGATTTGGACCGATGCGGACCTGGATTTTGGCAATCACCCAACGCTCAACCAGCTGGATATACGCAAACGCCGTCAACAGCGCAATAATCCACACCACACAACGGATGATGAGGATTATGAAATCAATGATCGGTTGGTCAATATAAATGCCAAAGATGTTCAAGTGATTTTACCGCCGTCTGTTTGTGGCTGCCGTTACGATTTGGCGCGCAGTTTGGTTATCAATGCATCAATTTTTTCGTCTGTCATGGATTCATGCTGTTCCGCATTATCCACCAAAAGCACGCAGACCTTGTCACAACCACCCAGACATGGTGCATGACGCAGGGTAATGGTATTGTCGGCAGACGTATCCTGTCCGTCTTCCAATCCCAACTTTTCCGACAAGCGTTCGAACGCCCTGTCTGCGCCCACCAGCGCACAGGGCAAGTCCGTGCAAAACTCGATCACATGCTTCCCTACGGGTTTCACATGATACATGTCGTAAAAGCTCGCGACCGATCCAACTTCGGTCGTGGTCATGTTCAACTCGGCTGCGACCTCTGTGATCGCCTCTATCGGCAGCCACCCATACTCTTCCTGGGCAACATACAACGAAGGCATGACCGCAGAACGAGCATCTGGGTATTTGAGTTTCAGCGCCTGAATCTTTTGTTTTGCAATGTCAGACAACATACCGGTGTCCTGTCGAACGGTCTCTCTTTCCAGAGCGGATTCCACCCGGGTGTGGGCGACTGACCTTCGAGGTTTTTTGTGAGCAAGTTCGCCGAAACCTCAAACGGTTTGCACCAGGTTGAATAGCGATTTGCTCTAATACCAGTCAAACCCGCCCTTGCGCCACACATAGATATACCCGACCAACAAAATCGCCACAAACAGCGCCATCTCGACAAACAAAAATACGGGTTCCTGGCGAAAAACCACAGCCCAGGGATAGAAAAAGATGATTTCGATGTCAAACAAAATAAAAATAACCGCGACGAGGTAATACCGAATCCACACGCGGCGCCGTGCCGTGCCGACAGCCGGCATGCCGGATTCGTACGTTTGTCCCTTGATCGCCGTAGGTCGTCGAGGTCCCAACAATGCTGAAACACCCACTCCGATAGCAGCAAATGCTACCGAAACAACCAGCATTATAAAGAGGGGAAAATAGTCAGAAGGCATCGGGGTCGAGTTTGACGGTCAGAGGACCGATCACGAGGTGCGAGTCCGATTCATGAATGTAATCTTAAAACCCACGCAGTAGACGATGATAAACCGATTCAATTCATTTGTCAAACTCTTCACAAATAACGGGATTCAAACGAGGAAATTCGGCTTGTTCGTCTCTTGGCGACAGTTGCTCGATCACTTGCGGGCGCGGACGCCTTCCCCTGGCCGTCCTATTTGTCCTTGCGTACCCAAGGCATTTAACACTGTCAACAAGACACCATTCGGCGGAGAATAGCAGCGAGTTTGTCGCCGCATCGCAAGGCGGTTTGGAGTTGTTGCTCCCAACGCGAGGCGCTTGCATCTGTTCTCATGCATGACCTGGAGGTGTCCAATGCGTGGTCTGGACAAAGAAACGCTCGAGATGATTCTCGACACGCTTAAAAAATATGCTCATGAAAAATTGACGCCCGATTATCTGATCGAACTCGATCAAAAGGACGAATTTCCTGCGGAGGTGCTGCGCGAACTGTATGACCCAAATACAGTCGGCTTGCACCTCCTTTTTATTCCCGAAGAATACGGCGGCTTGGGCGGCAGCGCCTATGACATTTATCGAGTCTCGGAACTGATGGCGTCCATTGATCTCGGTATCGCGACGGCGGTGCTCGCAACCTTTCTGGGGACCGATCCGATCACCGTGGGCGCGACGCCGGAGCAGAAAAAACTTTGGATGGGAAAAATCGCCGATCAAGCCCTATTAGTCGCCTACGGAGCGACAGAACCTCAGGCGGGCAGTGATCTCGGCTCACTCACGACCAAAGCGGTCCCCGTCGAGGCAAATGCAAGCCCCGCGGGCTACAAAATCACGGGTCGCAAGCAGTGGATCAGCAACGGCGGCGTCGCGCAAATGTATACCATTCTCGCCAACGCCCCCGGCGGACCGTCGTGGTTTGTCGTTGACCGCGATCTCGCCGGGTTTGAAAAAGGCAAACCTGAAAACAAGCACGGCATTCGCGCATCCAACACCGCCGCGCTTTATCTCGACGATGTCTTTGTGCCAGCTGACTGTCTGGTCGGGCTAAAAGAAGGCGATGGTCTCGCACAGGCGCAAGCCGTGTTTGGTTATACCCGCCTCATGGTCGGCGCATTCGGGCTTGGCGGCGGCTGGGAAGCGCTGCGACGGGCGATTCGCTATTCACAAGGACGGATGCAGGGCGGCGCGCTGCTGTGTCACAAGCAAGGATACACCCACAAATTGATTGTGCCCAATGCGGCGCGGCTCGAAGCGGGGCGCACCTATATCGAATGGGTCGCCGAGCGACTCGACAGCGGAGAAGAAGGACTGCAGACCGAGGGCGCGGTTGCCAAGTATGTGGCGACAGAGGCGGGGAACAAGGCGGCGGAAGACGCAATTCAGGCGCACGGCGGATACGGATACGTCAAGGAATATATGGTCGAAAAGATAAAGCGCGATGTCCGCATCACATGCATCTATGAAGGCACCAACGAAATCATGGAATGGACGATTGCGCGTGACCGCTGGCAACAGCATCTCAAAACCAAAGGGGCGCATTACAACGATTGGGCTGCGCGTCTCGAAACACTGCATCAGCAGCAACCCGAAAATGGCGCGGGATATGCCGCCTTGGCAATGCGCGCTCTCGCCGCAAGTATGGAACAAGCGCGGGTGGACCGGCTCACGCGCAATCAACACATTTTGTTCCGCCTGGGCGAACTGATTGCGTGGGCAGAGACCGCCGCCGTGTTTGCCGAACGTGTGGTGGATAAGCCCACCGACGGCATCGCGCTCGACATTCCGACGCGCCAGGCGCTGTCGCGCATTTATGCGCGACAAGCCGCGCTAAAAGTGGCAACTGACGGCATGGCGTGGCTCATCGGTGCGGGTCAGACCAACATGAATCTCGGGCGCGAGCTCAACAGCGTAGCCATCTTTGCGGCGCAGATGGGACAGCTCGCTGACATGGACTTTGCGGCAGCGCAGTTGGTCAACGCGTTTCCGGCGAATTAGCAACACGCGCCGTTTCCAAGCAGAGAGAGGCAAGAGGATGGACTCACGATCAAAAGCCATAGCAATCGTAGGCGTTGGCGCAATTTTACCCGACGCCTCAAACCCGACGCAATTTTGGAATAATTTACTCGAGGGTCGTTACAGCATCACCGAAACACCCGCCGACCGCTGGAGCATCGCCGACTATTATGACCCGGATCCCGCCGTGCCGGACAAGACCTACAGCAAAATCGGCGGCTGGGTCAAGGGTTTTGAATTTGATTGGAAGAGATTCAAGATTCCGCCGCGTGTCTCGGCGGCAATGGACATTGGGCAGCAATGGGCTGTCACAATCGCCGCGCAAACGCTGGACGACTATGGCTATCCAACCCGCCCTCTGGACAACGAACGTACCGCTGTAGTTCTCGGCACGGCGATGGGTGGTGAATTGACTTATATCACCAACCAGCGCATCGTCTTTCCCGAATATGCGCGCGCGCTCCAAACCGCGCCCGCTTATTCCGCGCTGCCCCCGGCGGTCCGGCAACAAATTCTCGGCGAGTTCCATGCGGTAATAGATTCGCGATTCCCCCAAATCACCGAAGACTCGATGCCGGGTGAACTGCCCAACATTGTTTCGGGTCGTGTCGCAAACGTCTTGAATCTGCGCGGTCCGAACTTTATCACCGACGCAGCGTGCGCTTCCTCTCTTGCCGCGCTGGAAGCGGCATGTGAGCTCCTCATCGAACATGGAGCCGACGCGGCAATTACCGGCGGCGTAGACCGCAACATGGGTATAGGGTCCTTTGTCAAGTTCTGCAAGATCGGCGCGCTCTCGGCGACGGGCACACGCCCATTTGGAAAAGGCGCAGACGGTTTTGTGATGGGCGAAGGCAGCGCATCCTTTTTGCTCAAGCGCCTCGAGGATGCAGAACGCGATGGCGACAAAATTTACGCGGTCGTTCGCGGGGTCGGAGCGGCCAGCGACGGCAAAGGTAAAGGCATCACCGCGCCAAACCCCATCGGACAGCAGCTCGCCACACGTCGCGCGTGGGAAAACGCGGGCATTGACCCCGCGACCGCAGTGATGATCGAGGCGCACGGCACGAGCACACGGGTCGGTGATGTGGTCGAAGTCGAATCCCTCGCGCAGATTTTCGGCGGCGCGCCAAAAGCTTCCATCGCGCTCGGCTCGGTCAAATCCAACATTGGCCATTTGAAAGCGGGCGCGGGCGCGGCGGGATTGTTAAAAGCAGTCTTGTCCATTCAACTCAGCGCCATCCCGCCGACTCTTAATGCGCGGACCCCGAACCCCGACATTGCCTTTGAGCAGACTCCCTTTTCGCTTGTCCACGAACCGCGCGCGCTCGAACGTCGCAATGGCGTCCCGCGACGCGTCGGCGTGAGCGCCTATGGATTTGGCGGCACCAATTTCCACGTCGTTCTGGAAGAGCATGTGCCGGGGATGTTGACGGACAAGAAAATCTATGCAAGCGCAGCGATGGAACACGAACGACCGCAAACGGAACGGCGCGAGTCGGCGACGGATGCGCCTGCCGCTCTGCCGATCCCTCCGCGCGGCATCCTCGCCCTCGGCGGCGCGAATACAGACGAGTTGAAAAACAAGCTCGATGAAATGCTAGCGCGCGTGCGAAGCGGCTACACGCCCGAAATCAAACTTCCGGACCCAAAGGAGCTGGAACACCCTGAACGGGTCGTCCTCGATTTTGGAAATCATGACGAACTCTTGGACCGCCTTGACAAAGCTCGCAAAGCCATGGCGTTTGACACGCCCGCCGCCTGGAAGGCGATGCAAGCGCAGGGGGTCTCGCGCGGCAGCGGCAAGGCGCCGGGCAAGATCGCGTTTCTCTATCCCGGTCAGGGCTCGCAGTATCTGAATATGGGACGCGCCCTCGCCGCCTACTCGCCCACTGTGCAAGCGGTCCTGGACCGCGGCGATGCGGTGATGCAGCCCATTCTCGGCAAACCGCTGACCCAGTATCTGTTTGCCGACGGCGATCCGGCCGCGTTAAATCGCGCCGAAAAGGAGCTGCAGCAGACCGCGATCACGCAGCCCGCCATGCTCACGCTCGACACGGCGATCTCTGAACTGCTGGCTGATTTTGGATTCAAGCCCGACATGGTGATGGGTCATTCGCTCGGTGAATATGCCGCCATCATCACCGCCGGCATCATGCCTTTTGCAGATGCATTGGAAGCGTCGGCAGCACGCGGCGCGGAAATGACAAAGGTGAGCATGGGCGACAATGGCTGGATGGCAGCGGTCATGGCTCCATACAGCGCGGTCGAACAGACCCTCAAAGAAATTGAGGGCTATGTGGTCGCCGCCAACATCAACGGTCCGAATCAAAGCGTCATCGGCGGTGAATCAAAAGCGGTGGAACAAGCCATTGAGATTTTCAACCGCAAAGGGTTTCAGGCACAGCGATTGCCCGTCAGTCACGCGTTCCATACCCGCATCGTCGCGCCCGCCAGCGAACCGTTGCGTCGGGTGCTTGACCGTCTGCACATTTCCACACCCCGGCTCCCGCTCGTCGCAAATGTCACCGGAGAATTCTATCCGACGACCTTGAACGAAATAAAGGATATCCTGCAGCAGCAAATTGCATCGCCCGTGCAGTGGGTCAAGGGAGTGCAGACGCTCTATGACGCCGGCGTGCGCACATTCATCGAAGTCGGACCCAAAAAGGCGCTCAAGGGGCTGGTGGATGATATTCTCGCCGACAAGAATGATGTAGTGGCGTTATTCACCAATCACCCCAAGATGGGCGAGCTGCCCACATTCAATCAGGCGCTATGCGGGTTGTATGCGGCGGGATATGGACGAACGACAAAAGACGAACTACAAACGATCACGCCGGCAAGAGCTGACACAGCCGCCCTACCCGGTCCTGTGCTGAATCAATTTGTTCAAGAGGAAAATACTATGGGAACGGCAAACGGTTCAAACGGAGAAAATGGCAAGGTAACTTTGGAGGCATTGGCAGAAATGTTCAAGCAAATGTCCAAACTCCAATCTCCGGTCGGCGGGCTCCAACCGCATGACCGCAACGAAACACCCTCCGGCTCGATCATTATAAGCGGCACGGGTCTCGGTCTGCCCGGCGCGGAAAAATCGGTGATGGACCCTGACAATGCCATGCGGATTTTGCGGGGCGAGCAATTTGTGGATTTGATTCCCGAACGATTCCGCAAAGCAATCCTGGCGAAACGCGTCACGCGATTGTTCAAGTCCGAAGATGGCAGCGGGCGCTTTGAAACGATCACAAACCCCGACGATGTCGTCAAACTCGCCGGTCGTCCGGGGTCCTTTGACCTCGCCGCCGAGTACGGCGTGCCCGACAAACTGGTCGAGGCGCTGGATATTACAACACAACTCGCGATGGCTGCGGGGCTTGACGCGCTGCGCGAAGCCGGCATCCCGCTCGTTCAAACCTACAAAAAGACGAGCAAAGGCACATTCTTGCCCGACCGTTGGCTGTTGCCCGAAGCGCTGCGCGACGAAACCGGCGTTATTTTTGCGAGCGCGTTTCCCGGCGGCGACCGGTTCGCGGACGAATTTCAACGCTATTTCAAATGGGAGAATCGCGTCCGGCAGTCGGAAACACTGAGAGAACTGCGCGCTTGTACAAATGACCCGGACACCCTGCGAGAAATTGACCGCCGCATCGGCGTGCTGCGCGACGAGATGGCGCACGAGCCATATGAATTTGACCGCCGTTTCCTGTTTCGCATTCTGGCAATGGGGCATTCACAATTCGCCGAATATATTGGCGCACGCGGCCCCAATACGCACGTGAACGCCGCGTGCGCCAGCACAACACAAGCGATCGCGCTGGCAGAGGACTGGATTCGTGACGGACGCTGCCGCCGCGTGGTCGTAATCGCCGCGGACAATGTGACCGGCAATCACTTGATGGAATGGGTGGGCGCGGGCTTTTTGGCGACGGGAGCTGCGGCAACCGATGACCGCGTACAAGAGGCAGCACTGCCCTTTGATCGCCGCCGTCATGGGACCTTGATGGGGATGGGCGCCTGCGCTCTCGTGATAGAGAGTCAGGATGCAGTGCGCGAGCGCGGGATGCGAGGGCTGGTGGAGCTGCTGGCAAGCGAAACGGCAAACAGCGCATATCACGGGACACGCCTTGATGTGGACCATATTGCGCTCCTGATGAATCAGCTCGTCGGGGCGGCTGAACGACGCTTTGGCTTGAATCGGCAGATGATAGCACCACAGATGGTGTTCATGTCCCACGAAACCTTTACGCCTGCGCGCGGCGGGTCTGCGGCAGCCGAAGTTGTCGCGCTGCGCCAGACCTTTGGCGACGCCGCCGAAGAGATAATTGTCGCCAACACCAAGGGTTTCACCGGGCACCCGATGGGTGTCGGTATCGAGGATGTGATCGCGGTCAAGATTTTGGAATATGGCATTGTGCCGCCCGTCCCGAATTATCGCGAGGTGGACCCGGACCTCGGGCAGCTCAATTTATCGCGCGGCGGACGCTATGCGGTCAATTACGCGCTGCATCTCGCTGCAGGGTTCGGCTCACAAATTGCAATGTCTCTGACACGACGTATTCCCGGAGCGCTGGACCGCATTGACAACAAGTCTCTGTACAAGAAATGGCTCGCCGGCATCAGTGGGTACGACATGGCGGAACTGCAGGTCGTCAAGCGTGTTTTGCGGGTGCAAGCCCAAGGCATGCCCAGACGCCAGCCGGCTCCAAGCACGTGGACACAGGGCACCGGACCTGTGGTGCGCGTCCCATCGAGCGACGGGATCCCTTTTCAAACCGCTGCGACGCAAGCAGCTGTCGCTCCGCGCCGTGTAGAGACGCCATTCAAACCGGTTGAAACGACTGCCTTGCGAGTCGAGCCGACTGTGCCAACGCTTGAAACCACTGCGCCGACCAACGGACCCGCCGCACAGCTGCCGGAAACAAAATCTTTGCCGGACCCGCTCACCGAGACCGCTCTTGCCAGAGTTTTGGCGAACGCACCCGGCGCTGCCCCCGAATCGGCTTTCATCCACGCGCCTCCGGTCACCACAATCGTCCCGTCCGCCACAGACCCCATCACCGAACGCGTTTTGGATATCGTTGCGGAAAAAACCGGATACCCGCGCGACATGCTCGACCTCGACCTCGACATGGAGGCAGATTTGGGCATTGACACGGTCAAGCAAGCCGAAACGTTTGCGGCGATTCGCGAAACGTTCGACATCCCACGCCGGGACAATCTCAAATTGCGCGACTATCCCACGCTCAAACGCGCGGTCGAATTTGTTCGCCAGTCCCGACCTGACCTTGCGCAAACCGTCAAGGAACAGCCGCCGACAATCGAGCCGATGGCGCAGCCCGCTGTGCCAATTGCGCCCTCCCCGGTCTCCTCTGCCCCGGCAGACAATATAACAGATCGCGTACTTGAGATTGTCGCAGCCAAAACGGGTTACCCGCGCGATATGCTGGACCTGGACCTCGATCTAGAAGCAGACCTCGGCATTGACACGGTCAAGCAAGCGGAAACGTTTGCGGCGATCCGACAAGAGTTTGATATCGCACGGGTGGATAATTTGAAATTGCGCGACTATCCGACCCTCGGCGCGGTAATCGGGTTTGTCAAAACAATGCGCCCTGATCTCGCGCCGGGACAAAACGACGCGCCCTCATCCCCTGTGGCAACCTCAGCACAGCTGGCAGGCGCAGGGAGTGAGAACGCGTCGGGACCGCAGCTGCAAGTGCAGGAGCCGCGCAGAGTTCCGGCTCCCGCGTCGGATGCTGCGGTTGACTCGTTCTCCGGCGGCGACGTGGTGACAGCAACGGTGCTCGAGCTGGTCGCTGCCAAAACGGGCTATCCAAAGGAAATGCTTGATCTCGATTTGGACCTCGAAGCCGACCTGGGAGTTGACACGGTCAAGCAAGCCGAAACATTTGCGGCAGTGCGCGCAGAGTTTGGCATCGCGCGGGTCGAGAATCTGAAACTGCGCGACTATCCTACGCTGAGGCATGTTGTTGAATTTGTGCGAGCATCGCAGCAAGGCACATCAGCGCAAGCGACTGACTTGAATCCTCCGCCCACCGCATTGGCGACAGCGGACGCACCTCCCACCGAATCGGTCAAAACGATTGGAACGCTTGCGGATGCCGACCGCATCCCGCGCCGCGTCCCGACGCCAACGCTCCGCCCACCGCTCGAATTGTGCAAGCGCACGGGAATTACGCTGGATGAACAATCGCGCGTGATTGTGATGCTGGACCGGAACGGTGTGGGCAAGGCGTTGGTATCGCGCCTGCAAGCGCAAAACGTGACAACGCTCGTAATAGACGAGACGCTGGAACAAGCGTCGCTTGAAGCGCGCGTCAAAGCATGGCTGTCCGAAGGGAACATTCAGGGCGTATACTGGCTCGCCGCCCTCGACGCGGAACCGGGGATTCAAGAAATGGACCTGGCGCAGTGGCGCGAATTGAATCGGATTCGCGTGAAAAACCTATACACGACCATGCGCGCACTATACGAGTCCATCAGCGCGGCAAACACATTCCTCATCAGCGCAACACGTCTGGGCGGGCTGCACGGATACGGACAGCACGGGCTGGGCGGAGCAACGGCGCCACTCGGCGGCGCCGTCACGGGCTTTACCAAAGCATACAAACGCGAACGCGCCAATGTCCATGTCAAAGCAGTGGATTTTGCGATCACCAGCGCGGCGGACGAGTGCGCGCAGGCGTTGTTTGACGAGACGCTGGCTGATCCGGGAGTCGTCGAAGTCGGGTACTATGACAACCGTCGTTACAGCATCACGCTTGTCGAAACGCCGAGCGCGCCTGATGGCACGGGAATCAAACTCGGGCGCGACACGGTGTTTGTCATCACGGGCGCGGCGGGCGGAATTACCAGCGCAATTACAACCGATCTCGCCGTCAACAGCGGCGGCACGTTCTATTTGCTCGATCTCGTCGCTCCGCCGTCGGCGGATGACGAGAATGTGAGATTGTTCCGAGAAAACAAAGAGGACCTGAAAGCAAAGCTCATCGCGGACGCCAAAGCGGCGGGCGAAAAACCGACGCCCGTGATGATTGACAAGCGGATCCTCTCCATCGAGCGCCAGGAGGCAGCGCTGCGCGCACAGCAAGCTGTCCAATCAGCAGGCGGCGCCGCCCATTTCTTTGCGGGCGATCTCCGCGAGCCATCCACAGCTCACCAAGTCATGGATGAAATCCGCGCTCGGCACAACAAAATTGATGTGATAGTTCACGCTGTCGGTGTCGAGATCAGCCGCTCGCTGGCAGACAAGGAACCGGGCGAGTTTAACCTTGTTTATGATGTCAAGGCGGACGGGTTCTTTAATTTGCTGCGCGCAGCGCAGGGAATGCCCATTGGCGCGACGGTGGTGTTTAGCAGCGTCGCCGGGCGCTTTGGCAATAGCGGACAAAGCGACTATAGCGCGGCGAATGACCTGCTGTGCAAGCTTACGGCATCACTTGCCACATGGCGTCCCGAAACCCGCGGCATCGCGATTGATTGGACGGCTTGGGCGGATATTGGCATGGCGACGCGCGGATCCATTCCCAGGATCATGGAGCTGGCGGGCATCAGCATGCTCCCGGCGGTGAGTGGTGTTCCAACGGTGCGGCGTGAGCTGACCTACAACGATTTTCGTGGCGAAATTGTGGTCGGAGAGCGTCTGGGAGTCCTCACCCAAGAGTGGGATGAAACGGGCGGGTTGGATACGTCACGGGCGGCACAATGGCTCGCACAGCATCGCGCAAAATTCCCGCAGATCGGCCAAATCCTGGCAGCCAGGTTGTATGGCGGCATCGAGGTCGAAACGCCCCTTGACCCCAAGCAGGAACCCTTCCTGTTCGATCACCAGATTGATAACGTCCCCCTCTTGCCGGGTGTGATGGGCACCGAGACGTTTGCCGAACTCGCGCAACTGCTCGCGCCCGACATGCATGTGGAAAGCGTAACCAACGAAGAGTTTGAACGACCGTTCAAGTTCTATCGCATGCAGCCGCAAACGCTTTATCTCTCGGCATGGGCGGAGCCGGCGCGAGATGCCAAGCTCGTCGCGCACACGGTGCTAAAATCCATGACACCGGTGATGCGTGGCGAGATGCCCCCACAAGTCAAGATTCATTTCAATGCAGATGTGGTGCTCGCTCGCCGGGCACAAGACCAGCCAACCATCACCCCGGACCTCTCTTTGCTCAAGAAAAGAACAAAATGGATCAACGCGGAACAAATCTACAGCATCTACTTTCACGGACCCGCCTACAAGGTGCTGGAACGCGCCCGCGTGGAGGGTGATACGGCGATTGGCGAGTTGAAAACCCCTCTTGCTGCGGATACCGCACAAGGACAAGGCGACTGGCTCTTGGCTCCTCGCCTCGTCGAACTCTGTTTCCAGACGGCAGGTGTTTGGGCAATCAAGACCAATGGAGTTATGGCGCTGCCGCGCGCGATCGGTTCGGTGAGCGCGCACCGCCAGCTGCGCGATGCAGGCGGACAACCACTCTATGCAATCGTCAAAACAACCGACGGAGGCGCGAGTTTCGATGCGACTGTGGTGGATGGGTCCGGCGAGATTTATGTGAGCTTGTCGAGCTATCAAACCGTAGCTCTGCCGGGGACTGTAACTCTGTAGCGTCTCGGAGGCAAAAAATGATTCAGTGGCTGCTTGAATCCTGTCATGAAATCAACGAACCACCCGAATTGTTCCTGAGCGAGGCGGAGCAAGTCCGGTACGATTCGTTCCGTATCGAGAAACGGCGCAGTGATTGGCTGCTCGGACGTTGGGCGGCAAAACGGTTGCTGCAATCGGTGTTGCTCCAGCAAGGACATGCTCCGGTGGCGCGCCCGGCATTGGAAATCTTGAATGACGCCAGCCATGCGCCGTTTGTCAAACTCTATGGAGAGACCCTGCCCTGTCATCTTTCGATCAGTCATTGTCACGGATGGGCACTGTGTACGACGGATGACGACCCACTCGGGGTTGATTTGGAATGGATCGAGCCGCGCGACTGCACATTCGTCGAGGACTATTTTACCGTGACCGAACGGGCGCATATAAACGCCGCGCCGCGCGCACAGCGTGATTGTCTCGTCACCGGCATCTGGTCGGCAAAAGAAGCTGTTCTCAAGACGCTCCATGCCGGCTTGAGCATTGACACGCGCGCAATCGAGATTTCCGGTGCGCCGTTCACAGAGCTCACCGAGGACTGGATGCCTTTTCGGGCGACGGTGCAACTCAATGACGCCGCGCCGCTTGCCGGATGGTGTCGCGGCTATGGGAATTTTGTGCTCACGCTCGTCACGATAGCGAATGATGCGCCCGCAAGATTTCCAACCTCACCCGAAAATTTCACGATTACGTTAGGAGCAGAGCATGGCCAAGGACATGGAGGGTTACATCGCAGAATTGCGGACGCGACGCAGCATCACACGCGGCGCCACCAAAGAAATTGAGACTCAGCACGCCAAGAATCGGCTTACGGCGCGTGAGCGGCTCGATCTCTTGTTTGACCCGGGGACATTCACCGAAATTGACACCCTCGTGACGCCGCGCACCGATGTGTATATCGGCGGCAAAACGTCGCGCTATGGTGATGGAGTGATCACCGGCTTTGGCTTGATCCATGGTCGGCGCGCCGCAGCCGCAGCACAGGATGCCGCCGTCATGGGCGGCTCGCTCGGCGAAATGCACGCCAACAAGATCGTCAAAGTGATGCGGATGGCGCTCGAATATGGCTGCCCGTTTATTGCTTTGAACGACTCGGGCGGCGCGCGCATCCAGGAAGGGGTGGACTCGCTGGGCGGGTATGCCAAAATCTTTGACGCAAACTGTGAAGCATCAGGTGTAATCCCGCAGCTCTCGGTGATCATGGGTCCGTGCGCGGGCGGGGCAGTCTATTCGCCCGGTCTCACCGACTTTATTTTCATGACCGAGAACAGCTACATGTTCATTACCGGTCCCGATGTGGTCAAAGCGGTCATGCACGAAGACCTGACGCAGGAAGAGCTCGGCGGCGGACTGGTCCACTCGCAAGAGAGCGGGGTTTGTCATTTCCTGACGCGGGATGATCGTGATTGCCTCCAACGCGTGCGCGCGCTCTTGACCTATCTTCCGACAAACAATCAAGAAGATCCGCCCTATGTCCCCCCGCGCGACGATCCCGAACGCCGCTGTCCCGAGTTGGAACAGATCGTGCCGACAGACCCGCACAAACCGTACGATGTGCGTGAGGTGATCTCGAGCATTGTGGACGACGGCAAGTTTTTCGAGGTGCACGAATTGTGGGCGAAAAACATGGTCGTTGGTTTTGCGCGCATGAATGGCTGGGTGGTCGGAATCGTGGCGAACCAGCCGATGGTGCTCGCGGGCTGTATTGATATCAAGGCATCCATCAAGGCAACTCATTTCATTCGCATCTGCGATGTATATAATATTCCGATTATAACACTACAGGATGTTCCCGGATTTCTCCCCGGCAAAGACCAGGAATATGGCGCGATCATTCGCAACGGCGCGCGCTTGATTTACGCCTACAGCGAAGCGACGGTGCCGAAATTGATGGTAATTCTCCGCAAGAGTTACGGCGGCGCCTATTGTGTCATGAGCAGCAAAGGATTGCGCGGTGACCTGCTCTATGCGTGGCCCAACGCAGAGATCGCGGTGATGGGCGCAGAAGGCGCAGTCAATATTCTGTTCCGCAATGATGTAAAGAACGCGCCGGACCCGGCAGCCAAACGCAAGGAACTTGTGGCTGATTACGAGACACGTTTCAACAATCCCTATGTGACCGCTGCGCGCGGGCTGATTGACGATGTGATCGAACCTCGCGACACCCGTCGCGTGCTAATTCGCTCTCTGGATTTCACCCTTTCAAAACGCGAGCGGCACTTGCCGCGCAAGCACGGGATCAGTCCAATGTGAGGAGCGACAAACGACAAAGGACGAATGACAAAAGGAAATCTCGACCGATTATCGTTCGTCGTGCGTCCTTTGTCTCTGGTCAGTAAACATGTTCCAAAAAATCCTCATTGCCAATCGCGGCGAAATTGCGCTCCGCATCGCCCGCACGTGCCGCGAGATGAATATTCCGTCGGTCGCGCTCTATCAAGCGTCGGACCAGGGGTCGCTCCACGTGCGGCTTGCCGATGAGTGTGTCCTTCTTGACGCGCCCGGTGGGTTTATGAACGGCGAGGCAATCCTTGAAATTGCAGAGCAGGCAGGCGCCGACGCGATACATCCCGGGTACGGCTTTCTTGCAGAACAAGCTGAGTTTGTCCGCGCCTGTGACAGGCGCGGGATCGTATTCATTGGACCGCCCGCGCACGTGATCGAGTTGACGGCAAACAAGGTGGAAGCGCTCAACCGCGTCAAGGCGGCGGGAGTTCACGTTCCGCCTTTTTCCGTCCAGTGCTATGACCGTGAGGATGATACCGCGCTAAACCGTCAGGCAGAACTATTGGGATATCCGCTCGTGGTGAAATCTTGCCGCGGCGGACGCGGGCGCGGGGCGCATTTGGTCCGAGAGCCGGAGCGCCTGAATGCCGTCGTTCGACGCGCGCAGCAAGAGGCGCAGGTAGTTTATGGGGACAGAAGCGTTTATTTGGAGAGACTGATCGCGCCCGCGCGTCAACTCTCGGTCCAAATTCTCGCGGACGAGAACGGCAATCTGGTTCATCTGGGCGAGCGCGAGGGCTCGCTGCTGGTGGGCAATCAAAAAGTGATCGAGGAAGCGCCTGCGCCATCCTTAGACCGGGCGCAGCGTGAACGCCTTTGGCAATCAGCAGCCAAGATCGCGCGCCTGTTCGAATACACGAACGTCGGAACAGTCGAGTTTCTGCTGGATGCCACCGGCGAGACTCTTTTTACCGAGATCAAAGCGCGCATTCAAACCGAGCATCCCCTGACCGAGATGCTGACACGCGTGGACCTCGTGCGCCAGCAAATTCTCCTCGCCGCAGGCGAAACGCTGGAATTTCACCAAGACGATGTGCGCCTCGACGGTTGGGCGATGCTCGCGCGCATCAGTGCCCAGGACCCCTGGAATCGGATGATGCCCAGCCCCGGGCTATTGCGGCGCGTCCGTCTCCCGGGTGGGAGTCAGGTGCGGACGGATACCTTTGTGTATTCAGGGTGTAATGTGCCGTCCGAATATGACCCGCTGATCGCAAAATTGGTCGTGCAGGACGCAGACCGCGAATCGTGTCGCAAGAAACTCGAACGCGCCCTTGCCGAATTCAAGATCACAGGCGCCACAACCACCCTTGCGCTGCTCCAAACGATGATGCGCGATCCGGATTTTGTGCGCGGAGATTATGACGCAGGAATGCTGCCCCACAAATTGGAGCAAGAACCTATCGCGCCGCGCACGATGCGCGATCTGGCGCTGGCGGCGGCGGTCTATTATCATCGCACAAATCGGGCATTCCAGCCGGTCACGCAGGAACGCATCTTGAGCGGCTGGCATCGCTCGAGCCGAAACTTGCCGGATTAAGAGACAACCATGAGCGAATTAGCTGTTTCGATTAACGGGGAAACCTTTCGATTCGAAATCCAGGTGACCAACGCCGTCGAAAACAAATGGAGCGTATGGTCGCAAGGCGAACCAATTGAGGTGCTGGTTCCACAATCCGATGCGCCGCTGCAAGAGATGGACTGGTTGATCGTGGACGGCAAGCCGTACGAGATTGTCTTTGACCCCGCACTGCGCTGGATTCAATCGCAAGGTCGGAACTATCAGATTCACATCCGCGACCTGGAGCAAGCTGTATCTCGCCCGCACAGCACCGATGGGCGTATCAAAGCGCCAATTCCCGGACAGATCAATCAAGTCCTGGTCAAGCCCGAACAACGCGTTGACATGGGTGAGACGCTGATTATTCTCGAAGCCATGAAGATGGAGAACCACATCGTCGCGCCTTCAAGCGGGGTGGTCAGTTCCGTGCATGTTGTCCCGGGACAAGGCGTCATGTTGAATCAAGTCCTCGCCGAAATTACTTTGGGCGGCGGCTGAGGCGCGATTCGGTCAATCCGACGCTACTTGAAGGCATCAATACCCACTATCAGACCCATCTTTTGACGATTCACCTGTCTCACCTGAAAACCTGCCGCGCGGACCGCCTCTAGCGTATCGCGGTTGATGTTGCATCCCCCCGTCATCAAGTGCCACACCGGATTTGCGAGCTGCATCAGCGCGCGCCCGATCCGGTTGCTGGCGCGCACGTGTTCGACGAGGCGAAGCGAGCCGTTTGGCTTGAGCACGCGCCGCACTTCTTGCAGGGCGCGTGCCGCGTCGGGTATCGTGCAAAAGACCAGCGTGCCCACGACCGCGTCAAACGAGCCATCAGGAAACGGCAGGTTTTCCGCATCCGCTTGCGCCAGTGTCACATTGTCCTCGTACTCGCTGATCAGTTCCAGCGACTCGCTGTCCGGCTCGGTTGCGATCACCTGCGCGTCGAGATGATAGTACGATAGGTTTACGCCATCGCCTGCGCCAATCTCCAGGACCAGCCCCCGCGCCCGGTCCGTCACCCATTCGCGCCAGTCCTCATCCCAGAGCCGACATGATTCGTGTCCCATAATTCACCCGGTCAATTTCACACGGCGCAATGTTTGCGCATTAAGCGCAACAATGATTGTGCTCACGGACATGAATACCGCGCCGATGGCAGGTGACAACAATATACCCCACGGCGCAAGAACCCCCATTGCCAACGGAATGGCAACTGCATTATACCCCGTTGCCCACAGCAGATTTTCTACCATCTTGCGATAACTCGCGCGGCTCAATTCGATAATTTTTACCACATCCAGTGGGTTGCTCTTGACGAGGATGATGCCCGCCGACTCGACCGCCACATCCGTGCCACTGCCAATAGCAATTCCCACATCAGCGCGCGTCAGCGCGGGCGCGTCGTTCACGCCATCGCCGACCATCGCCACCCGCTTTCCTGCCGATTGCAGAGCAGAAATATGCTGGTCTTTGTTCTCGGGCAGCACCTGCGCGATGTATTGATCAATTCCCAGCTCTTTTGCCACAAATGCGGCGACCGCTTCCGAGTCTCCGGTCAGCATGATCACCTTCACGCCCAACTCGTGCAAACGTTTCACTGCCTGTGCGCTCTCGGGGCGAATCACATCGGCAACGGCAAGCGCCGCCATCGCCCTTTCGCCCTGCAAAACATAAATTGCGGATTGACCCTCCGCGTTGGTGCGCTCGGCAAACGCTTGCAGCGAGGCAGGTATCTGTGATCGAGTCATTTCCAGCAAGCGCGGTCCGCCAACCAGCACCTCCTCCCCGTTCACCATTCCGCGCACCCCGCGTCCTTTGAGCGCAGCAAAATCCGTCACAGCAGGCAGGTCCAATTTCTGCGCTTGCGCCGCACTGCGAATCGCGCGCGCAATCAGATGTTCGGAATCGCCCTCGACGGCGGCGGCAAGAGCCAAAGCCCGGTCCACCGTAATCCCCTCCGCGACCGCAATGTCCACCACCCCCTGTTGTCCCGTGGACAACGTGCCGGTCTTGTCAAAGACAACGGTATCAATGTCGCGCGCTTGCGCCAGCGCGCGCCGGTCTCGCACCAGGATGCCGGTCCGCGCCGCCAGTGTCGTGGTGATCGCAATCACCAACGGAATGGCTAGTCCCAGCGCGTGGGGACATGAAATCACCAGCACCGTCGCCACGCGGCTCACCACCTCTACATTGAATCCAATCACAACCGTCCATGCGACAGCTGTGATTGCCGCCGCGCCCAGCGCAACATAAAACAACCATCCCGCCGCGCGGTCTGCGAGCAGTTGTGTGCTTGACTTGCTTGCTTCCGCCTGTTTTACCAGCCGCATAATGCCCGCCAGCATTGTCGCATCACCCAGCGCGCTGACCTGCACGCGCAAACTGGCGTCGCCGTTGATCGTCCCCGCGACGACCTTGCTCTCGATCTCTTTGTCAACCGGTTTTGATTCACCCGTAATCATCGCTTCGCTGACTTGAGAGCGTCCCTCGACCACCCGGCCATCTGCCGGAATGCTCGCGCCCGGACGTACCAGCACCACGTCATCAATCCGCAGCGCCGACACCGGGACGATTTCGGTCGCGCCGTCGGGTCCGATGCGTTCGGCAGTATCAGGCAAGAGCTTGGCGAGGGCATCCAGCGCGCGTGACGCCTGCCGCACGCTCCGCATCTCCAGCCAGTGCCCCAATAGCATCACGTCAATCAGCGTCACCAGTTCCCAGAAAAACCCCTCGCCATTGGCGACAAAAATCGCGGCGATGCTGTAGATCAGGGCGACCAGAATCGCCAGTGAAATCAATGTCATCATTCCCGGCTGGCGATTTTTCAGCTCGGGCATCGCCATTTGCAGAAACGGAATGCCGCCAACAACAAACACGATGAGCGCAAACACGGGCACAATCCAATCACTGCCCGGAAATGCAGGCATGGTGAACCCGAACCACTCCTGGATCATCGGCGAGTATAAAATCACCGGAACGGACAGGACAAGACAGATCCAGAATCGTCGTCGAAATAGGTCTTCGTGACCGGCGTGGTCCGTGTGCGCGTGCGCGCCGCTCATTGCCCCTGCCGCGTGTTGTGGGGACGGGGTTGCGCCTGCATGTGCGCCGTGCATGTCATGAGGCATCGAGTGCGCGGGCGGCGCCGCATCTGCCTGCGGTATGTGTTCGTGTCCTGTATGTGGGTCGGTCGAATTTCCCATGCGTCAAGTATAAGTTGGGGCTGCGGAAATTGCAATGGAATTCCGATTCAATTTCGCTTGACGCTCTATACCCCTTGTGTTATCATCGCCGCCGTCTCTTCGTACGATCCTTTGTGCCCAACAATTTCCTCTCGCAGGGAGCAACGGCGCTTTCTGTTCCAATTCGACTCCTCCCCACCGCGCTGTGTCAATTACCCGCCTCTCTGCGCGTCCGAACTTTTTTCACCGGCGAGTTCGGGTGACGACAGGGACCCTTTATCCCACACCCGTCACCCACATCCGCCACACAAGGTAATGACACTGGACCTCTCTGAAAATCTAGAGTCAAAAACGCGCGCTGAACCGCGTCACGTCCAGCTCGGGCTGCATGACGATCAAGTGCTCGAAATGTATTGGCACATGCTGCTTGCCCGTCGCATTGACGAGCGCATGTGGATTCTGCACCGTCAGCACGAGGTCGCCTTTCACGTCTCGGGCATCGGTCAAGAGGGTTGTCAGGTCGGCGCAGCATATGCCGTGAAACGCGGGCACGATTTCATATTGCCCTATTATCGGGACCTCTGTTTGACGCTGACACTTGGGCTCACCCCGCGCGCCATGATGCTCGCGCTTTATGGAAAAGCAGGCGACCCCATGTCCGGCGGGCGGCAGATGCCCGCGCACTATAGCGCCCGACAGCTCAACATTGTTTCTGTATCAAGCCCCGTCGCCACCCAAATTCCGCAGGCATCGGGCATCGGCTTTGCCATCCAATACGAGAAAACTGACCAGGTCGTAGTGACCTGTTTCGGCGAAGGGTCCACAGCAGAGGGCGATTTT
Organism: Anaerolineae bacterium; assembly: GCA_020851635.1. Taxonomy (GTDB): domain Bacteria; phylum Chloroflexota; class Anaerolineae; order UBA4142; family SHND01; genus SHND01. The sequence continues at coordinate 34,746 of JADZCJ010000047.1, read as the reverse complement.
CACGAGGGGCTGAACTGGGCGGGCATCTTTGGCTTACCTGTCATCTTTTTGTGTCAGAACAATCAATACGCCATTTCGGTGCCCATCGAACGCGAGATGCCCGTCAAAAATGTGGCAGACCGCGCGTATGCTTATGGCATGCCGGGCGTTATATTTGACGGGAACGATTTTCTCGAATCGTATGGCGCCATGAAACTGGCGGTCGCCAGGGCGCGCCAAGGTAAAGGTCCGTCGCTTTTGGAAGCGAAAACATATCGTCCCGTGCCGCATTCGTCGGATGATGACGACCGCACCTATCGTTCACGCCAGGAAGTCGAATTTTGGAAAAAGCGCGACCCCATTTTGCTCGCGCGTAACTATTGCTATTCCAACAACATTTTGGACGAGGACAAGAACCAAGAGTTTGAGGAACGCGCCCGCGAAATTGTGGACGACGCAAACGAATTTGCCCGCGCCGCCCCTTATCCGCCCGCGCAAGAGGCGCTGAACGGGGTTTGGGGTCCCCTCCCGGAGATAGAGCGAGCGGGCTAAGCAGCGTTTGCTGTAGCGTTCGTCCCAGCGGAAATCATCAAATGTCAGAAATCAACAATATTGATGCGCTCACGCTCACGCTCGCGCAAGAGATGCGCCGTGACCCGCGCATTTTTCTTGCCGGCGAAGATGTCGGCAGGCGCGGCGGCGTTTTTCGCGCCACCAAGGGGCTTGTGCAGGAATTTGGCGAGAATCGTGTCGTTGACTCTCCCCTCGCGGAACTGTCGCTTGTCGCCGTGGGCATCGGCGCGGCGCTCTATGGGCTGAGACCTATCGTCGAAATCCAGTTCGCCGATTTCATTGCGCCCGCGTTCAACCAGATCGTTCAAGAAGCGGCGCGCTTTCGCTATCGCACCAATGGCGATTGGATTTGCCCGCTTCTCATTCGTACCCCATACGGCGGCGGCATCGGCGGCGGACTGTATCATTCGCAAAGCATCGAAGCGACGTATGCGCACATTCCCGGGTTGTATGTCGTCGCGCCCGCAACGCCGTATGACATTGTCGGGATGCTGCGCTATGCGCTGCGCGTGAACGACCCCGTCCTCTTTTTGGAGCACAAAAAAACGTATCGCCTGATCAAAGGCGAGGTGCCCGACAGCGATTACATGATTCCCTTTTGCAAGGCGGACATCAAACGCAAAGGGAGCGACATCACCGTCATCGCGTATGGGCTAATGCTGCACGAGACGCTCCAAGCCGCGCAGCAGCTCATTCATGAGGACATTGATATAGAAGTGGTTGACCCGCGGACACTGCACCCGCTCGACCGTGACACGATCCTGTCGTCGGTCAAAAAGACAGGCAAGGCATTGATCGTCCACGAGGACAATCTCACTCTCGGGCTGGGCGCCGAAATCTCCGCGCTCATTGCGAGCGAGGCGTTTGAATATCTCGACGCGCCGGTCATGCGCCTGACGGGTCCGGATGTTCCCGCCATGCCCTATGCCCGCACGATGCAAGACTATTTCATGCCCAATGTCGAAAAAATCACGACTGCTATTCGGAAACTCGCTGCCTATTGACTCGCGTTGCGGCGTCAAGAGTTATTTCTCTTTCGAGCTGCCATCGTTATAGCTCTGGCAGGTTGTCAGAGAGACCTCATTTATAACTATTCATCGGACCATCCCGCACGATATGAGACTTGCTCTGCCCATCAGCCCACAATCTACCTCTCCCATCCGCGAAGCAGGAGTATTTGCTGGTCTGACGATCGCGCTCACCTGGCTTTTCTGGCTGCCCGGCGCGTTTCTCCCCGGCGCGCTCGGTTCGCTATTTCTCGGAATTGGCAGTTTTGCCCCTCTCGCCGTTGCGCTCTTTTTACAGGTGTGGCTGCAAAAATTCACCCTCGCGCCGCAAGATTGGCTCAAGACATTGACCTGGAGCTCAGCCGCCGTGGCTATTCTGACGCCGCTCTTTGTCCTGGCGCCTGCCATGATGCTGCGATTCAGTCAGGGCACTCTGGACATTGACAAGCTGCTGGGGGACACGCGCGGAACATGGCTTGGGCTTGTCGGGCTGCTCATCCTGGCAGTTTCGGAAGAAATCGGCTGGCGCGGCTATTTGCTCCCGCGTCTAGGGTTTCTGCCGATTTACCTCACAAATCTCATTGTTGGCTTTTTATGGTTTGTCTGGCAGCTCCCCCTCACTCTCGCGGGGCGTTATAATGAGTCAGAAGAGTTTGGCAATTTTTTTATCGCCACGTTCCTCTACGCGATGCTCATCACCCCTTTTTTCAATCGTCTCGCGCGACGCGGCAATTACAATCCCCTTCTTTCCGCAATCCTGCGCGCGGGGTTACAATTTACCATCGCCGTTTATTTTTTGCAGGGACGCGCCGACCCGCTCACCGATACATTCGGCGCCCTGACCATCGCGTGGCTCTTGATCATGAACCTGGCGCTCTTTTCACAGCTCTGGCAAGGCAAAAAACCACCGGCTGAAATCACCGAACTGGAGCGCGTCATGCCGCTCGATGTCTAGCGCATCGCTAACCGGGTCTTGCATGAATTGCGCCGGATGCGTTCGGCATCGAGCATTGATTGGCAAGGACGCAAGCCAAGTTGGTTGCTGAAGCGCCAACTGAATTGGAGACACATGTCAACAAATCTAGTCATGCCGCAGCTCGGCGAAAGTGTGATCGAAGGTACCGTCGGCAAGTGGCTGAAAAACATAGGCGATCCGGTTTCACTTTATGAGCCCATCATGGAAGTTGTGACGGACAAAGTGACGACCGAAATCCCATCGCCCGCCGCCGGGTTCCTCACCCAAATTTTCGTGCCCGAAGGCGCCACGGTCCAAGCCGGGACCGTCGTGGCGCTCGTCGGCGAACCCGGTGAACTCGCCGCGCAATCTATTTCGCAACCGCCTTCTCAGGCACAGACAGGGAATCTCCCAACTCTGGTCTCTGATCGCGATGCTCTCGAACGCGCCAATCCTCCCGTCTCGAACTCTCCCGCCTCCTCTCAACCCGACAATGGTTCTGCGCGCAACCGCTTTACCCCCGTCGTCGCGCGCATGATCGCCGAGTTTAACATCACGGATGCCGAGCTCAAGGGCATCGTCGGTTCGGGCGAGAATGGGCGCATCAGCAAAAAGGATCTCGAGAATTTCCTCAAGACTCGGCCGGCAGTTCCCGCAGCCGCCGACAGCTTGCCCGCGTGGGAACAGCCCGGCACCGGCGATTTGTTCCGCCCGACAGAAGAAGTCTTTGGCAAAACGGTCACACCACAACAAGCAGTGCCGCCCTTCCATGTTTCTCAACCCTCAACGCCCGCGCAGTCGACGTCCGCCGACACCATCCTGCCCCTTTCAACCATGCGCCGCGCGATTGCCGAGCACATGGTCCGCAGCAAAACCATTGCCCCGCACGTGACCACAGTGCATGAAGCGGACATGTCACGTGTTCTCGCTCACTTTGCCGCTCATCAGGATGAATTTGCGCGGCAGAATGTAAAACTCACCTATACCCCGTACTTTGTCCAGGCGGTCGTCTACGGGCTGCAGCAGGTCCCGATAGTCAATGCCCAGTTTTCAGAACAGGGCATTGTCATGAAACGCGAGCTAAATATCGGGATCGCGGTTGCCATTCAAGATGGCTTGATTGTGCCCGTCATCAAGAATGCGGATGACAAAAGTCTCCTCGGCTTGGCGCGTGCCGTGACCGATCTGGCAGCCCGCGCCCGCGAGACAAAACTCCAACCCGACCAGGTGACGGACGGCACGTTCACCCTCACAAATTATGGTATCTTTGGTTCGCTCTTTGGGACGCCCGTAATTTCGCAACCGCAATCCGCAATTCTTGGCATCGGTGCAATCCAAAAACGTGTCGTCGTCATCAACGACGCCATTGCGATTCGTCCGATGGTCTATCTTGCGCTCTCGTTTGACCATCGTCTGCTCGACGGAGCAATTGGCGACACCTTTATGAACAAGGTCAAACAATTCCTCGAAAGCTATCCGGAATAGTTTGCGCGCGTTTGCGTCGCCCTACTCAATTTTCGCGTTTAGCTCTACAATACTGCCCTGCCTTGCGGACCTGCAAATGGACCCTAAACTCCAAGCCACACTTGACACCTTACTCTCGGACGTTCGGTCCGATTCCTCCAAACTGCCTACTCTATTCTGGCTGCGCGCGTATGCCACTCTCGCTGCCGAGCGACAGACGCCGCGATTGCGCTGGGCAAAACTTTCGGGTTTTGTATCGCGCACCGCGCGCGAATTTGGCATAAATGGGCTTGACCACGCGCCCGGTCGCGCGCTAGTGACCGATTACGCGCTCTTTCAAGCCGTCCCTTCCGACGGCGACCACGCGCCTGTCAACGACCCCAATACCCTACGCGCGCTCGAACTCGGGCGCGACTATGATGTCGAGTTACTCACGGCATATCAGGGCGACCTCATCGCAATCACCAGGTGGGTCAACCATATCTGGGAATCATTGCGTGGTGGTGATGGAGCATCCCCATCACTCGCCGCCATCCTTGCGCGGTGGGCGCCGGAAGGACAAGCCGGTCTTTTGCCCGCCTTGCTCCAAGCTCAGGAATTGTATGATGGCTGGCTCCCGCGTGAGGTCCTAACCCAGATTGGCGGCGCATTGGGTGTTCCTCTGTCCGAAGTATATGGGGTCGCGACCTATTACAAGATGCTCTATACCAAACCCGTTGGCAAAAAGATGCTGCGGGTATGCGATGATGTTCGCTGCTATCTCGCCGGCAGCCGCGACATTCTGCACAAGGTCAAAAATGTCCTGTGGATCAAGGATGGCGAAACGACGAGCGACAAACTATACACGCTCGAGAGCGTTCCTTGCATGGGACATTGTGATGTGGGCTGCGCCGTGCAGGTGAACGATGTGACGTATGAGCATGTAACGGCGGATAATGTCATGACCTTGATTACCACCCCCGAGGTCGAACCGGTGGGGATCGCTCAAGGTCCGCGCCTTTTGAAAAACATCAATCGCCCCAACCTCTATACCCTTGATGGATTTCTGGCGCAAGGGGGTTTTCTCGCCCTGCGTCAGGCGCTCTATACCCTTACGCCGGACGAGATCATCGCCCAGGTAAAAGCATCGGGGCTGGTCGGACGCGGCGGCGCCGCCTTTCCCACCGGGCTAAAATGGGAGTTGACCGCCAGGAACGTCCTCGCTTTCAGATCAAATAAGCAGTTCAATCCGGAAGCTTTGCTGCCGCGCGAGCAGAGCGCGGGGTACCTCGTTTGCAACGCCGACGAGTCCGAAACCGGCACTTTCAAAGACCGCATCTTGCTCGAACGGCACCCGTTCCAACTGATCGAAGGCATGGTCCTTGCGGCGCGCGCGATTGGCGTCAGTTTCGGCTATATCTATATTCGCGGCGAGTACCCGCTCGCGTATCGGCGGTTCCGCGCCGCGCTGCAAGAGGCGCGGGACAACAACTATCTGGGTAACAACATTCTCGGTTCTGGTTTTTCATTCGACATCGAGATCCGTCGCGGCGCGGGGGCATACGAGTGCGGTGAAGAGACCGCGCTGTTCGAGTCTATCGAAGGCAAACGCGGTGAACCGCGCACCAAGCCCCCCTATCCCGTCGAATCAGGTCTCTTTGGTCGTCCGACGGCGATCAACAACGTCGAAACACTCTCCAACATCCCATTCATCATAAGCCAGGGTCCCCAAGAGTTTCGCAGTCTCGGCACCGACAAGTCGCCGGGTACGCGTCTTGTGTGTCTCAGCGGGCAGGTCGTCGAGGGAGGCACCTATGAAGCTCCCATGGGTGTCACAGTGCGCGAAATGATTTTTGGGTATGGCAAGGGGCTTTTACCCGGACGCGAGCTGCAGGCGGTTCTCGTCGGCGGCGCGGCGGGCACTTTTCTCACACCCGCCGAGATTGACGTGCCCCTCTCTTTCGAGGCCATGAGCGCCATTGGCGCCACCTTTGGCTCGGGCGCGGTCATTGTTCTTGACAATACCGCCAACATGTTTGAGGTCCTGAGTCGGATTGCGGGCTTTTTCAGACACGAATCATGCGGCAAATGCTATCCTTGTCAGATCGGCACCTTGCGCCAGCTCGAAATCATCGAGCGATACCGAGAAAACAACGTCCGTTCCGGTGACCGCAAACTGCTCTTTGATACGGGTCTCGTCATGCAAGACGCGTCGCTTTGCGGTCTGGGGCAGTTCGCCGCAACTGCCATCCTGAGCGCGTTTGACAAGAAACTGGTGGCTTGACAGACCAAGTCACAAAACCCCATTATGACTGAAATCACCCTGACCATTGACGATCAATCCATCACCGTCTCGCAAGGGACCACCATTCTCCGCGCGGCGCAGCAACTCGGATACGCGATTCCAACCATCTGCTATCATTCCCATTTCACTGCGCCCTCTCTGTGTCGTATTTGTGTAGTCGAGGTAGAGAAATCTCGCGTGCTCGTGCAAGCATGTTCGCGCGCGGCCGAAAACGGCATGGTCGTTCGGACCAACTCGCCGCGTGTCCAGCTCGCGCGCAAACTCATTCTGGAAATGCTGCATAGCGCGGTGGATTTGAGCGCCGCTCCCGAGATTCGGGCATACGCCAGTCAATATGGCGCAGACCCCGACCGTTATGGCGAAAACATCGAGCGTCGCGAGATACCCTTGTACGATGACAATCCGTTTTACTTGCGCGAATACAGCAAATGCATCATGTGCTGGCGCTGCATTCAAGCTTGCGGTGAGGATGTCCAATGGACGTTTGCAATTCATCGGGCAGACCGCAGCTTTGAGACGCATGTCGCCACCTTTGAGCATGTGCCCATTCCCGAGTCAACCTGCGTCTATTGCGGCAACTGTGTCCAGGCATGTCCCACCGGCGCGCTCATGCCCAAGCGCGCCGCGTGGATGGAACAGGGGCTGGACCTAAAGCAGCTGGCGCGTGTCAGCAATCTCGACCGGCGTGAACAACGCTGATGTTTTAGCTACGAGCCCGATCACGCCGTTCGGCTCGTTACAATGGCATGCAATTTGACTATGGCACAATCACCCTGATTGGCTCGGGCGAATTTAGTGACGGCATGGCGCGGGTGTATCGCGCGATTCTCGCGCATGCGCCGCCGAAACCACATGCGGTCTTGCTCGATAGCCCCGCCGGATTCGAACTCGGTTCGGACCAGATTTATCTCAAGGCGCGCGAGTATTTTGAGCGTCATCTGGACTTGGCGCTCGAGCTTGCCTCTTGTAAAAACAGCCGGCGCGCATCCGCGCTCGAAATAGAAACTGCGCTGCGTCAACTCCTTCACGCCGACATTATTTTTGCCGGTCCCGGCAGCCCGACCTACGCCGTCCGTCAATGGCATAACAGCCCAATCTGGAGTTCTGTGCTGAATCGCTTTCAGCATGGCGCGCACCTTGCTCTGGCAAGCGCCGCCGCCATTGCGACGAGCGTCTTGGCTCTGCCCGTATATGAAATCTACAAGGCGGGAGCAGAGCTCTATTGGATCGAGGGGCTTGACCTTTTCCGCGCCTTTGGAATGTCGCTGATCGTGGTTCCCCACTGGAACAACAACGAGGGCGCGCACGACACGCGTTTTTGCTATATTGGGACAGAGCGGTTTCAAGAGCTCGAACGTCTGTTGCCGGATGGCGCAACCGTGCTTGGAATTGACGAATACACCGCCTGTATTTTTGACCCCGCCGCTGAATCTTGCCGCGTGATGGGCGCGGGCGTCGTGACCATTCGCCGCGACTCGCAGGAATGGTCTTGTGCAAATGGAGAGACGTTCCCGTTTGCGCTGCTGCGATCCACAACGCCGCTTGCAGCAGCCAAGTCCGCGCCGACTGTCGTCGAATCAGAACTGCCGGAGCTCGACGTGACCACACGCTACCTCACTCACCTTGCTCGCGCGCTGGGCGAAGCAAATGAGCCCGAAATCAAGCGCGTTCTGATTGACCGCGCGCACGATGCCATGCACGAATTATCTGCCGACTGGTTGGATGCTTCGCACACCACGGCGACGACCCAAGATTTGGCTCCCTATGTCGAGGCAATTATTCAAGTCCGCAAGCAGCTGCGACAAGCGAGACAATACGCGCTCGCCGATGAAATCCGCAAGCGTCTGACCGCGCTCGGCATCGAACTTCAGGACACTGACACGGACACGACCTGGCACAAAATAACTGTGTAGGAAAAAATGATCGCGAAACACATAGGTTTTATCGAGGGAAATGCACATGCTCAGTCAAGCTAAAGCGGTTACGACAACCTGCCCCTTTTGCGGCGTCGGCTGTCGTCTCGAGTTCTACGGCAAGGGCAATCAGATTTCACATGTCACCACGCCCTATGATGATCCGGTGAGCAGGGGCAACCTGTGTGTCAAAGGCAGATACGGCTGGGATTTTGTCTATCACCCCGACCGCGTGATCACCCCGCTCATTCGCAAAACGCCGCAATCGCCGAGGCGCCGTACGCGCGCCAAACGCGAGGATTGGCGCGAGGCGAGCTGGGATGAAGCGTTGGAACTCGTCACGCACCGTTTTGCCGGAGTGATCGAAAAATACGGACCTGATGCGACCGCCGTTTTTTGCTGCGCCAAAGCAACCAACGAAGACAATTATGCCTTGCAAAAATTGTTTCGCGCCGTCATTGGGACCAACAATATTGACCACTGCACGCGTTTGTGCCATGCAAGCAGTGTCGTGGCGCTGCAAATGGCTGTCGGCACGTCTGCCATGTCCAACACCGCGAGCGAGATATACGATTGCGACGTTGCGATTGTCACCGGCTCCAACACAGCCGAATCCCATCCCATCATTGCGCTCCAATTCAAGGACGCAATCAAACATCGCAGCACCCAACTGATTGTTGCTGACCCGCGCCGCGTCGAGATGGTCAATTACGCCGCGCTCTGGCTACAACAACGTCCCGGGACGGATGTGCCGCTCTTTTCGGCGATGGCAAATGTTATCATTCAAGAAAACCTCTACAACAAGAAATTTGTCGCCGACCGCACCGAGAATTTTGAAACCTTTGCCAAAGCGATGGAGGATTTCACGCCAGAAATGGCGGAACGCATCACAGGCGTCCCCGCCGAAAAAATCATTCGGGCTGCGCGCATGTACGCAACGGCGAAAAATGGCGCAATCTATTGGGCGCTGGGTATTCCCGAACATACGCACGGCACAGAGAATGCTCTGTCGTTGGTCCATCTCGCGCTGTTGACAGGACACGTCGGACGTTCGGGCACGGGACTGAACCCTTTGCGCGGACAAAACAACGTTCAGGGCGCGTCCGATGCGGGCGCAATGCCGTGGCACTATCCCGGCTATCAGCCCTCAGACGATCCAAAAGTGGTTGAAAAATTCCGCGCGCGCTGGGGCAGGACGCCGCCGGTTGGACGCGGTCTTACTACCACCGAAATCGCCAACGCGTGGGGGACGGGCGGGGTCAAAGCCCAATACGTGATGGGTGAAAATCCACTCATGAGCGAGCCAAACCTGCGTCACGCCCATCACGCCATCGAGCATTTGGAATTTCTGGTTTGTCAGGATATTTTTATCAACGAGACAGGACGTTATGCCGATGTGATTCTGCCGAGCGCATCGTTTGCCGAAAAAGACGGCACCTTTACCAATACGGACCGCCGTGTCCAGCGTGTGCACAAACTTTTCGAACCCATCGGCCAAGCGCGCGCCGATTGGGAAATCGTTTCCCAGATCGCCGTCCGCCTAGAGAAAAAACTCGGACATGAAAACACCGCGTATTGGGGCTATGAACATCCTTCAGAAATCTGGGACGAAATGCGCCAACTCGTGCCCGCCTTTGCAGGCATCACATACGAACGCCTCGAAACAGAACGCCTGCAATGGCCCGTGCCAAGCATTGACCACCCCGGCACGCCCTTTTTATTCGCCGAAACCTTTCCGCGCGGGCGCGGCAAGTTCTTTCCCCTCGTCTACCAGAAAAGCGCCGAAGAACCCGATGCCGAATATCCCTTTGCGCTTACCACGGGGCGCGTCCTCTATCACTGGCACGGCGGCACGCTGACCCGACATTCGAATCTCGATTTCGCCGCGCCCGAAGCATTTGTCGAAATCAATCCCGCCGACGCCCCGCGCGTGCCCTGTGAATATGGCTCGCCCGTCCGCGTTAGCTCGCGGCGCGGCTCTGTCGTCCTGCGCGCACATGTCACCGAAAAAGCCGCGCCCGGCATAGTCTTTGTCCCATTTCACTATGCCGAAGCTGCCGCCAACACCCTGACGATTGATGCCGTAGACCCGCAAGCCAAAATCCCCGAATACAAAGTATGCGCCGTCAAGATCGAACCAGCCACGCTTCAAGAGTTGCTCGACGCCGAACCACTGGGCGCCCAAATCAATTAGCGCAACAACATGATGAAATCAAGTCGGATGACCGCCGCCAGATCGTCAGAGTGAAATTTGATTATAGTGGAAAATTATTCTGTCGAATCTATTCCGGACCCTGACGCGCGACAGCGCCGCATCACCCGTCTTTTGCTGCTTGTCTGGTTGGGACTGGGGCTGATTGTTGTTGCCTTGCTGTGCTTTATCGTTTCCCAGGCATTCCGCCCGATTCCGATTGTGCCCATCGCGGTTGGAACTCTGGACGAGTATCCTGCCGGCTCGGTCAATCTGGAATTTATCAACGGCAGGTTCTTTGACGAGCTTGCCAACAAAGAACTGGAAACGATTCCGCTCCAGGTCGTTCGCGACGAAAATGGAAATTTTACAGTGTTTTTTGCCCGCAGTACGCGCCAGTCAGAAGCCATCCTCGCGCCCCGCGCCTGCATTGTGGAATGGGACAATTCGATTCAACAATTTCTCGAATTGTGCGCCGGTTCTCGCTGGGCGCGCGATGGAACGTATCAAGGAGGTCCTGCGCCGCGCAATCTGGACAAATTCCCTGCGCGCGTAGAAAACGGGACGCTCTTTGTCGAGCTGCAACTGGAAAAGGGAGCGCCGCGTCCCTGATTCCAAGCGCGATCAAAACCATAATCGCTGGCTCGGCGGCACAAATGGCATATCCCTTGGTCGGCATGAATGTGCAATACAGAGGCAACCCGTTCCGGTCGGAACGGGTTGCCTCTGTATTAGACCCTTTGTGCTATAATTTTATGTGTGGCGCCCGAAACGGAAAATATGGATTTGAGCGTCCTGGCTCAGAAATACGGGCTGGCTGTTTCGACAGCGCTGGGCTTGGGATCGGGACTCTATTTCGAATATTTCCACAGCCCGCGCCTTTTGCCCTCTCGCTCGATTTCGGGGTTACACCGCGGACTGGCACAAGCGCTCAAAGGGCGTGTTTTGATCTACAAATCTGACCCTGAAAATACACTACGCCATGCGCTGCGCACAAGCGCCCTGTGGTTCAATCTGGATCGTGCCCCGACAACGGGATTGATGGGCATGGAAATGCTTGCCGAGGAACTGCCCCGCTTTGGGGTGATCGCGGATTACAGAGAGTGTCTTGCCGGGATGTCACAAACCATCCTGAAAACGTGCGGACTCTACCGGCAGACCTTTGCCGACTTTGTTCGCGAATGTGCGCCATACCTTCCGGATGCGGAACTTTCGAGCTCGACCCTGCGCGAAATCTCGCGTGAATGGATCGAGTTCGCAGAGCAGTTGGCGCGCACTACAGACGATCCCGTGATGCTGGAGCGTGCCGGTCGCATGCTGAGACGACTCGCGTTCCGCGAAGAGAATTTTTGGGGAAGCGTCCTGGAAATGGTCTAGACCGTATATCTTTGCGACATCTCCTATGAGACGTTCCGACTGGCTCAATATTCTGACCATCCTGCTGGTCATTATCGCCGCCTCCTATGTGGCGCAATTGGTGCTGGGTTTCGTCAGCGGGTTCTCTGACATTATTCTGCTCCTCGCCTTGTCGTGGCTGGTCGCGTATGTCCTCAATCCGCTCGTTGATTTCCTAAACAATCGCCAGATTTTTGCAGAGACCGTCCGCAGACTCAAGATGGACAGCCGGTCGGACTACTGGGAGCTCATCGCCGAGTATCGCATACAGCGCCCGGTCGCGGTCGCAATGGTCTATCTCGGTTTGCTGGTTTTGGTCATCATTGCCATTGCGTCCCTCATCCCGACGATCGTTCAACAACTCAACACCATCGTGCCCCAGCTGAGCAACGTAGATGTGTTGACTCTGACCCTCACCCGCCTGTTCCAGGGCGTGCTCGAGGATTTGAACATTGCGTACAATGTCCAGGACATTATCAACAGCGCGTTCAGCGGACTGCAAACCCTCGCGACCCCCATCCTGCAAAATACAGTCGCTATCCTGACAAGCGTGCTTGCCCTGCTGGGCAATGTGTTGTTGGTCCTGCTCCTTTCGTTCTTTTTTACGCTGGACGGACCGCGTTTCAACCGAATGCTTTTCGAGGTCGTGCCCGAGCGCCTGCATCAAGAAACGCGCATGTTCCTGTTTACAACCGACCGCGCGTTTGGTGGATTTTTGCGCGGACAGATTCTGCAAGCGGCAGCGATTGGCGGTGGCACCTGGCTGGTCATGAACGTTTTAGGAGTGCAGGCCTCACTGCTTTCCGGTGTCTTTGCGGGCGTGCTCATGCTCATTCCTTTGCTTGGACCGCTCCTCTCCCTATTACCCCCCTTGCTGGCTACCTTGTTGATCGCACCGGGAATGGTTTTTTATGTCATGATCCCCATCGTGATCTTTCAGGTCATTGTCGTCAACATGGTCATGCCGCGCATCATGGGCAATGCGCTCGGTCTGCACCCTCTGGTCATCATTGTCTCACTGTTGGTCGGCGTCAAGTTGGCAGGATTCTGGGGCGCATTTTTTGCCATGCCACTCGCCGGCATTATTTCGGCATTCGGGGCATTTCTGATTCGGCGGCGACAACGCCTTGCCGGCTTGACGGCGACCATTGTGCAACAAGATACACCAGACTCGCGCTCTGCGCTGGAGGCGCTTATTCGACAAGAGCTGCCAGATGACAATCCGGTGTCAACCTTGACGGAAAAAAACGAGAGCCGCGCCTGAGCGTGGCTCCTGGAAACTGTGTCGGAATGACTGTGCGCGCTCGGATGATATCGTGAAAAGCGGCGGAGCTCGCGCGATGGCGGTCTCGTCCTTAGCCCGACGATAGTTTCTCGGTTTTCAAGAATGGGGATAGGTCTTGGCGACAAGTTCAGGTTCAAGCGCGCTCAGCTTTTCGATATTCTCCTCCGCAAACAGAGACAAAAACGCATCTACCACGCTCGGGTCAAATTGCGTCCCGCGGCAGCGATCAATTTCGGCAAGCGCCTCCGCATGAGAAAGCGGTTGCCGATAAGGGCGCGTCGAAGTCATCGCATCATACGTGTCCGCGACGGCAAAGATTCGCGCTGCCAGGGGAATCTCCTCCCCCGCAAGCCCTGCCGGGTACCCCGAGCCATCATACCTTTCCTGATGATGCAGGACTACCGGCAGCGCCGCTTGAAGAAATGCGATCCCGCGCAGCATCTCATACCCCAGCTGCGGATGCCGATTCATAATCTCTCGTTCCGCAGGGGTCAAGGGACCCGCTTTGCGCAAGATATTGTCCGAAATCCCGATTTTTCCGACATCGTGCAACAGCGCGCCGCGTTCCAAATTGGTCAATTCATTGGCGGTCAACTGCAGTTGTTGTCCAATCGCAAGCGCCCACTTGGTCACGCGCTGTGAATGTCCTTTTGTTTCGCGATCCCGCGCGTCCAGCGCAGCCGAAAGCGCGAGCAGGGTAGCTTGATAGGATGCTTCCAACTCGTTCAGCGTCTTGCTCACAAAAGCCGCCTGTTCGACTGTCTGCTCATGCAGTCGCAGACGTTGTAAAGCTTGCGCCGCCAGGTTTGCAACCATGGTGGCAAATCTCTGTTTATTTGGACCCGGCGCGCCGACCTGGTCGAACCCCACAAACAATGTCCCCAACACCCCCGAGGGCGTGCGCATTGGGGCTACAATGGCGCCGTGCATGTGCTCAAACACCTCGGCGATATGCACTCGCGAATCCTGCATCACATCATGAATGGCGATTGTTTCGCCCGTCGCATACACTTCCCACGACAACCCACCCATTTCTCGCGGCACCACAAACCCCAGATTACGCATGTTGGAAACAGCCACTACTTGCAGGTAATCCCCAGCTCCCATAAGCAGTTGGATTGACCCGCCATTGGCTTGCAGCATGCTGACCGCGTCCTGCATCACCACCTCGAGCAGCTCGGTTCTGGTTGTTGGCGTCCGCAGCGCATTCGAGAATTCAAACATGGCGCTGATTTCAGCAAGCCGTATGCGAGTCTCGTCCAAAAGGCGCGCGCGTTCGATGGCAGCCGCGATTTGACCCGCCAGGGTCGTGAGCAAACGCAAGTCATTTTCGTCAAACGAATTTGCTTCGGGATGGGCTACGGCGATTACGCCAATGACGTTCTCTTTGATCATCATGGGCGCGCCCAGACAGGCGCGCGCGCGTTGATCGAGAGCGCTGAACCGCGCGTCGCGTACAAGGTCGGGAACGAGCAGGGACTTGCGATTTCGCATGACCCAGCGTGCCACCGCGTCGCCCCAATCAGAATCCGTCGGTTGGGGCAGCGCTAAAGCCGAGTTCTGGTTGCCTTGCGCGTTTTCGGGGGCGAACGTAACATGCACATCGTCGCTCTGCAGCAATTCGCCTATTTCCCGCCCGACACTCGACACTACGCGTTCCAGTGATACTTCCGAGTTTGCCGCGACGACTACATCATTGAGCAAAATCAGTTCATCCAGTCGCCGCGCCGCGGCTTGCGAGTGGCGCGCCTTTTCGAGCGCCATCGCCGTCTGCGTGGCGACAAGATACAAAAAGTGTGCTTGTTCTTCGGTGAACTGGCGCGCGGCGCAGCTATAGATGCCGAGCATCCCGATGGCGCGGGTTTCAGCCAGCATCGGCGCGCAGACCCCCGCGACAATTCTATGCCGCGTCAAATAGCCCGCGGGTTGGAACCGACGTTCCGATGAAAAATCATCAACAATCACGGGCGATTGTGCCCGCAAAACATACCCTGCATGTATGTGCGGATCAGCCACAGTTCGCACGCGTCCGACCACGCCGCGACGCCAGCCGCGCCCGCTCACATGCGCAAAGGCGCCCTCCGCATCAGGCAACAAAATCTCGTAATAATCGCCCGGCACAAGATTTGCCAGCGCATCAAGAGTCCACTCTATGATCTGGTCAGGAGTGACCGCACTCAAAAAACGCTGCGCCAACTCGCGCAACGCGCTTTGTTCTTTGAACCGGCGTTCGGATTCGGCAAAGAGCCGAGCGTTCTCGATCGCTTGCGCGGCCTGGTCCGCAAGCCCCTGCAAAAACTCCCGATCCACGATTGCGATATTCCCATCGTGCCGCGCCAGGGCGACCAGTCCGATGCCGCGCCCCTTGACACGCAGGGGCAACACGACTCCCGCGTGCATCTCTAGTGTGCGAACGAGCTCGCGCGCCTTGGGGCTGATTCGCGCATGTCCAAGATCATCCATCGTCACCAACCCGCCCTCTTCGAGCGCGCGCTTGGCGTCGGGATGCGCTTCAAGCCGTGTATGGCGAATCGCCGAAACCAGATCGTTTGGCACGCCAAACTGCGCGACCAATCGGAGGTCCCCGTCCGCGCCCATCAAATAAAACAGCCCCAGTGTTGTAGAGGTGTTGTTGAGAAAAACCGCGAGGAAACGGCGCGCCAACTGTTCACTATCCACCCACTCGTGTACCGTAGAAGCCAACGCGCTGAAAGCCGCCAGCTGGTCCGTCCGATGGCGCGCTTGATCCAGGGCGCGCTCGCGCTCAAGGACAACCGCGAGCTGCTGCGCCACCGCCACGACAATTTGTCGGTCCGATTCGGTAATCGGGACATTGTCGCCAAGAAACTGGATTATCAGGGCGCCGTTAACACTGCCTTGCTGCAAGAGCGGAGCCGCCAGCACAAACCGGACTTGAGGCGCCCCGTCGAGACCGGCGCCTTGGGCAAGCAACTCGGCGCTTGCAACTCCGGATTGTTCAAGCCCATGCGCTCGAGTGACACGGCGCGCGATGTTCTCGACAAATTCGCGTTCGAGCGGCACAGCCGCAAACTGCGGAGGAAACATCAAGATTGTTTCCTCCCCCAAGCCGTCCATTTGCGCTAGCGCCAGTCGGTCTACCGGTAGTACCTGACGCAGCAGCTCAAACAGGTTGGCAACGATACCGTCCGGCGCAAGATTCGAGGAAATCAAACGCGCGAGCTCGATAAACAAGCGCGTCTCACGCTGGGTGCGTTCGACGCTTTGTTCTCGCTCCAAAAAATCTGTTGCGCCAACCGTGGGCATTGGCGAAATATCGCGTTTTGTCTCCATGAGACGAGGCAACAAGATCCTTTTCCTATCCACCCCCACCGACGCCGTGCACACCACCTTCGGTCAAAGCGCGCAGATCGCCCAACACGGCGTCAACTTCCTGGAGAGAAACGGGGGCGCCGGTGCCGACGTGTTTGAGCTCGCCTCGCGCGATCTTTTCTTGCGCGATCTCCCGCACCGACAGGTTGCGCGCCATTGCTTCTTTGGCAATTGCCGCCCCTTCCAGATAGCCGATGATGGGATTGAGCGCCGTGACAATGATGACGTTTTTCCCGAGCCAGCCCTCGGCTTTTTCGCGATTCGCCTTGATGCCGACCACACATTTTGTCGTAAAGGCGTCAATGGCGTTGGTCAAGATATCAACCGCCATAAAGAGGTCATAGGCAATAATGGGCATCATCACATTCAGTTCGAGCTGTCCCGCCGCGCTCGCCAGCTGCACGGTGAGATTGTTACCCATGACATGATAACAGACCATGTTTAGCATTTCAGCAAGGACGGGATTGACCTTGCCCGGCATGATCGAAGAACCGGGTTGAACCGCCGGCAGGCGAATTTCATCCAGCCCCGTGGTGGGACCTGAAGCCAGCAAGCGAAAATCGTTTGCGATCCGCGTCAGCGTGACAGCTAACGTGTTGAGCGCGGCGGAATAATCTGCAATGTCCGCCATGCTCTGCATGGACTCGAACAGGTTCCCCGAGCCGCGCACTTGAAAGTTTGTGAGTTCGTTAATCCGTTTGATCATGCGCGCGTGATACTCGGGATGTGCGTTCAACCCCGTCCCTGCGGCTGTGCCGCCAATGCCCAGACGACGCACGCGTTCGGCTGCCGTGGCAATCCGCTCACGATCGTTTCGGATTGCCTGCGCATAGCCGCCAAATTCCTGTCCCATTCGCACGGGGACTGCATCTTGCAGATGAGTCCGTCCCGACTTGACAATGTCATCAAACTCTTGCGCTTTGGCATCGAGCGCCGCCGCCAGCCCGTCCAGGGCGTGCAGCAGACCTTCCAGCCGATACAATACCCCCAGCCGGATAGCTGTCGGAATGGTATCGTTGGTGCTCTGCGCCATGTTGACATGGTCATTGGGATTGACAGGTTTTTTGGACTCGGTGATCGCTACGCCGAGAATTTGGTTGGCGCGATTGGCAATCACTTCGTTGACGTTCATGTTGTGCGAAGTGCCCGCGCCCGCCTGAAATGGGTTGAGTTGAAAGTGGTCGGCGTGCTTGTTGTCCATCACTTCTTGTGCCGCTTGAACAATGGCATTCGCAAGCTTGGGGTCCAAAAGACCCAGATCGCGGTTGACTTCGGCTGCAGCGCGTTTGATCAGCGCCATGCTATAAATAAACGCATGATTCTGCTTTAACGTGCTGATGGGAAAATTCTCCAGGGCGCGTTGCGTTTGCGCGCCCCATAACGCCGATTCCTCGACGCGGAGTTCGCCCATGGAATCTTTTTCGATTCGGTGTGACATATCTCCTCTATTTTCGGCAATGGTTGGCGTACATAAAAAAAGGCGGGTTCTCCTGGCACAAGAATTCCCGCCCTGAATCAGGTTTCGTCAGCTGCCCAAATCGCCGGGGCTAGAGACCTGTGGAATGCGCGCCTGTGCCTGGTCCTTGAGCATCTGGTTGTTGCTCACTTCCAGCAGCTTGTCAAGCGCCTTGTTCGCCTTGTCGCGATGCCCCATGGCGGCATTCAAAATGCCGAGGTAATAATACGCAAACGCCTGCTTGGGGTCCGCCTCGACCGTCTTTTCAAATGCCTTGAGCGCATCATCCCACCGCCTGGCGATATAATACGCCGCGCCGAGTTCAAGATAATTCGCCGCGGTTGGTTCGGATTTGACGGCATTGCCGTATTTTTCGATGGCTTCTTCCGTGGTCAAAAGTGCGTTGTTTGGTCTGACGACTGGTTGCTTGGCAGACATGCTTTTCTCTCCGTTTTGAGATGAGAAAATTTTACCACTTTTCGGGCACGAGTAAAAGAGTCCGCGCCTTGAAACCGACTTGGCTCGTAGCGTGCGTTCGAATTGCGCTCCAATCATCCGCGATGCTTGGCGCAAATTCGCCCGCGCCCTAACTTGAGACGGGCGCTTGCCGTTTGATCGTTGGGATTGCGCCCGCGGCAATGAGTTCACCCTGCGCCGCTTGCGCGTTCAATACGCTCACCTTGGCAGCGGCTTGCTGTGACAAGTTGCGAAACGCAAGCCCAATCGCGGAATCCGGTTCCGTGATACTGACGGGCAGTCCCGTATCTCCACCCATCCGAATCTTCGGGTCAAGCGGGATTTCGCCTAGAAACGGCACATTCATTTTTTCTGCCATTCGGCGCGCGCCGCCGTGATCAAAAATGTCTGTGCGTTCGCCGCAGTGAGGACAGACAAAGTAACTCATATTTTCGACCACCCCGAGCACCGGGACCTGGAGCCGGTTGAACATCGAAACCCCGCGCACAACATCCGAGAGCGCCACATCCTGCGGCGTCGCCACTATCACCGCGCCCGTGAGCGGCAAAATCTGTGCCAGTGTGAGCTGCGCGTCACCCGTGCCCGGCGGCAAATCAATCACCATATAATCGAGCGAACCCCATTCCACATCCGACAGGAATTGCTTGATCGCGGAATGAAGCATGGGACCACGCCAGATCATTGCTTGCTCGGGCGAAACCAAAAAGCCCATGCTCATCAGCTTGAGTCCAAACGCTTCGATGGGTATGATTTTTTCGTTTGCGGCAAGCGGCTTTTGGTTCTCTACCCCCAACATGATCGGAATATTTGGTCCATAGATGTCGGCATCGAGCAGACCCACACGCGCCCCCTGATGTGCCAGCGACACGGCAAGATTCACCGCCACCGTCGTCTTGCCTACACCTCCCTTGCCGGATGCGACGGCAATCGTCGAACGAACATCCATTTGTAATCGCCCGCTGATGCGCCTATCGGTCGGAACATTCGCATCCCATTTGATATTGACGTTGCGCACGCCGGGAATCTTTTTGACCGCCGCTGTCGCCTCAGAATCTATCTGCCCGCGCAGCGGACACGCAGGCGTGGTCAGAACAATCGTAAATGTCACGTCGCTGTCTTGAATCGAGACATCACGAATCATCTTGAGTGTAACGAGATCACGATGCAGCTCGGGCTCTTGCACCCGGCTCAGAGCATCCATCACTTGTTGTTCGGTAATCATCATGTTCCTTGTCCAAATAGAGATTGGTTTGTTTTGTAAAAAGTTTTCATACAGAGATTATACGCCAATCGCGGCAGGCGTCCATTATCAGGAGCGCACGCGCACAATTATTCTCATTTGCCTGGTGGATTCCTCCATACTTTGAAACGCACCGGACGACGTTCCCTCGAAATTTCGGGTTGCCGCCTCGTATACTCGATCTCAAAACAACGCCTCGAATACCGGGGGTTGGTATTCGAGGCGTTGACCTGGCAGACCGCTGACGAATCAAAACGGCTCAGCGTCTGGCGGTTTTACGCAGCCAGCTCGCGCCCAATAGCAAGACAACGCCAATCCCCGCAACCGCCGCCATCCACAGTTGGTCTTGGGTCGCGCCAACGGTGGGCAAGAGCTCGGACGCGGTGGGCGGGGCAAAAAGCGCGCTCCAAACGACAAGTTGATTGGAGGTTACGCAAGCGCGCCCGGTCGGCAGATCAACTACGGGCTTGAGCATGGACCACGCCCCATCTGCGCCCATAACGCCGATCAGGAATGAGGCGGGATCATTGTTGACCGCCGCCAGTTCAGCCGCTCCGTAATTGATACAGTATTGCACGGGGGCGTTGATACTGCTCATCGGCTCGGCAGACGTGTTGATCCAGGTATAGCGATAGCAGCGATTCAAAAAGGTGTGTCCCGCGGGAGAGGGCGGGCATGGGGGCTGCGGAAACGAACCCTCGATGGTCAACGCGGAACCCGGATTGGCTGCGCCCGCGCCAACAACAATATTCAATTCGCCGGCAGAACATTGCGCTCCGCCATCACCAATGGCGCACACCGAACCGGCGCCCGCCGCCGCCGTCGGCGCCGTGCCGCCCGAATCGTCGTCCTGTGACCCACCGTTGCCAGAGTCGTCGGCTGGGGCATTGCTATCGTCACTGCCCCCGTTGTCGTTTCCGCCATTGTCGCCATTATCATTACCACCGTCGCCATCACCCGGTGGCACCGCGGTTGGAGCAGTGTCTGTGGGAACCGGCGGCGTGGGCACCGTGCCTTGCGCATTGGGAGCCGCCCACGTCGTGCTTGAAAAAGCCAGCGTGACAATGATAAACATTGCCAACACAAACGCCAGGACCAAAAATCCGTTTCGACGGGGTGTCGCTTGCATTATTCCTCCTTGGGTCGGGGGATTGACATGACCAAGCAAAAGAATGTGTCAATCGTGATGCCGCGATTATAACACAAGGGCAAATTTTCTTTGACAAACGATTCTACCTGGCTATACTTGCCCCGCATTGCCAATTCACGCGTTGCTCGACTATTTTCGCCTGCGTCACGCGGCGAATTTGTCTTTTTTTAGCCCATCCAAAAGAAACCATGTCCGAAAAACTCTTGTCCGTCGTCATTCCGGCACGGAATGAACAAGCCGGCATCGTTCAGATCATCGAACGTGTCTGCGCGACGCGCCCGGCGCTGCGTGAGCTCGGGTTGGCATTGGAAACCGTTGTCATAGACGACGGTTCGCGTGACCGCACAGCAGCTCTTGCCGCGCAGTGCGCTGACACGCGAGTAATTCGGCATCTGGCAAATCGCGGGCATGGCGCTGCGCTCAAGACCGGTTTTCGTCACGCGCAAGGCGAGGTCCTTGCCTTTCTCGATGCGGATGGGACCTACCCGCCGGACGCCAAGCAAGTTGCAGTCGTTGGCACAATTATCGCCGACTCGGCAGCGGCGGAGAACGCTTGATGAACGCCGTCACGGTCAAACACCAGGGCGCTGCCATTACATCGCTCGAAACCTGGCTCGACCTTTTCGCGCTTGCCCTCGTCGCTGTCGGAAACGCCATGCTCGCGGGGCGCATCAACGCTGTTCCGCTTGCGTTGGGGCTTGTCTTGCTGGCGCTGGCGATACAGCTGATTCGCGTTCGTTCCGGGATCCTTGCCGTCCCACTTCACCTGCCATTCCTCTTGTTTCTGGTGAGTGCGTGGATTGGCGTCACAGTTTCGTATGACCCTGCTCTTTCACTCCGCAAATTCGAGTTGATTGTGGGCGGCATCGCCCTCTATTGTGTTTTGGCAACTACACAGACAGAACTTGGCAAGCGTACTGTCGTTTGGGGGCTGCTCGCCATCGGCGCAGGAGTGGGAATATTCTTTGTCACACAAACTGACTTTGCCCAAGAACCGGTCAAGGTTGAGGCGCTGAATCAGATCGGCTTGCTGCTGAATCGTATGACGCCACAACTGGGGCAACACACCCCGCACGCGAATCTTGTGGCAGGAATCATGCTTTTGGCGCTGCCCTATGCCGCCGCACTCGCCTACGACGCTCTACGCCGCAGACACATCATCTCTCTGCTGGTCGCCGGCGCGCTGGGACTGGTCGTCGCATTTGGATTGTTGATGACGACCTCGCGCGGCGCGTGGCTGGCGCTGGCGCTGCTGGTCAGCATTGGCGCTTTATTCTATCTCGCGTCGCAGTTGGCTGGGCGCGCCGGATACTCGCCGGGCATCGGAATCGCCGCCGCGATCAATCTGGGACTGATCGTTTTTTTGTTGGGGGCTGTTTTTGCGAGAAATGAAATCGCCGCGCTCCTCAACACTTGGTTTGGAAATGTGGGCGGCGTGCCGCGCCTGCAGCTGTATAGCCAGGTGGCGCAGCTCTCTTCAGATTACGCTTTCACAGGCGCGGGTTTGGATACCTTTTCTCCCCACTATTCGACATACGAACTCTTGATCAGTGTGCCGTTCTTGCCACACGGGCACAATCTGTTTCTTCAGATTTGGTTCGAGCAGGGGATTCTTGGCTTGATCGCGCTTTTGTGGCTGCTTGCCGCCTACTATCTTTGGGTTCTGCGTCGTCGCGGGCGCATGAATTGGCTGGGGGCGGCAAGCGCCGCCGCATTCACCATGCTGTTGCTGCACGGTTTGGTTGATCAGGTCTTTTACTTTAGCCGCGTGATTTCATTAATGTTCATTCCCATCGGGCTGACGGTATGCGCGCTGCAGCCCTTTGTGCCGCTCGCATCGAACGAGACGCACGGGCTTCGGCGGCGGTGGCTTGCAGGGGCGGTCGTCGGTGGAATTCTATTCATCCTCATACTCGGCACGCTTTTTGCGCGGCGCGCACAGTTGATGGGCGCATGGGCAGCCAATCTGGGCGCGCTCAAGCAGGCACAAATCGAGCTCCCTCTGATTGACTTTCCCGTCCCAACCCCAAGCCAGGTCCGACGCAATTCGGATTTATCATTGGCAGAGCAGATGTTTGTGACCGCCCTGCAATCTGACCCAAACAACCGGACAGCGCATACGCGCCTGGGATTGATTGAACTGGATCGCGCTGATTTTCCGTCCGCCCTCGGACACCTTCAAGCTGCCTATAGCGCAGATAAATCCAATCGCGCCGTCGTCAAGGCGCTCGGCTTTGCCTATCTGTGGATGGGGCAGTCGGACCAAGCCCTGCCGCTCCTGAAACAGATTCCGGAAGCCCGACCGGAGCTCGAGTACGCCGCTTTTGATTGGCGTCAACGCGACCGTGACGACCTTGCAGCGTACGCAGTGGATATGCTCCAGCAGCTGAAATAAAGATGTCTCAGTCTCACCTTCTCATCTCGGTCCATCGTCGGCAGCTCGTCCACATCCTTTTCATGCTTGTGACGCTGCAAGCGGCTCTGGTAGGCACGCTCGCCCTCGCACACGCGCAAGCAGAGAACCCGCCCGTGATTTCCAATGTCGAGATTCTGACACCGAGTCTGGCGCGCTTTGACAGGTTCGAGATGAATTTTGAGATGGAGACGGTATCGCGATTTGTGAATCTGCCGTTTGACGCCGATCCTCCGCCCGGACTGCAGACGGGAATGGGCGTCTCGGCGGATGCGCTCTTTTCTGCCGACAACTGGCAGACAACAATCACCCAGCCCGCGTTTCACTATCAGCCATACAAATACCAGTCCAAGGGCAGAGACCATCTGACGCCGGACGGAGCACCATATTGGAAGGTGCGTTTTGCGCCGCAAAAGGCGGGTGATTGGCAGGTGCGTCTGCGTGTGCGTGACCGCGGCGGCGAGACACTCTTTCCTGCCGATGGGGCGTTGGATTTTCGGGTCTATGAACCAGGATCGGAACGCTATCAGGGACTGCGCTCCAATCCGTATACACGGCACGGGTTTCTGCGCATCAGCGCGCAAGACTCGCGCTATTTTGAATTCCAGGACGGCACGCCCTTTCTCGGTTTGGGGTATAATTCGGGGTCGGATAGTGTTGAATCGGTCGCAAATCGCTATCGGCTCTGGCAGCAAAATGGCATCGAGTTTGCGCGCGTTTGGATGAACGGGATGGGCATCAACGGCTCGCAATGGACGCCTTATGCTTATCCGGACCAGCCCAACAATTACGGCTTGCCGACGACGCTCTTTGGCAAGCGGGCATTGCTGGGCGATGCCGAGCTGTCTTTTTGGCTCAGACCACCCTTTTCTTGTTTCTTTACGGATTTTTGGCAAGGCGGGATTCCTGTTCGTCCAAACACAACCTATTCGCTTACCGTGACCGCAAAACTTGATAATGTTGTGCCGCGCACGGCAGCTCCCGATGCGGGCTTTGTGGTCGTGCGCGAGGGCTGGGTCAACCGTACCTGCGACAATCTCAAAAACAAACCGCTCATGCCCGCGCGTGTTGGCAGCACCGACTGGTTTACGGAAACGACCACCCTTAGCACGGGGGCAAATGAGAACTTTATGAATTATCTCTATTTTGCCCTCAAGAATATTGAAAGCGGCCAGGTGTTTATTGATGAAATCCGATTGGTCGCGCAGGATGATCCTGCGCAAGTGAATCTGCTCCACGATCCCCGCGCGGACAGCCATCTTCATTATGACGAAATGAATGCCGCCAGGTGGGACCTGTTGATCGCAGAGGCGGAAAAACATGGCGTGTTTCTGAAAATCGTGACCGATGAAAAAAACGAATGGATTCGGAACACCATCTCGCCAGATGGCAAGTCCGGCTCCAAGTTTGACAACAACAATTTCTACTCGGCGCCAAATACTATGGTGCGCTGGCTGCATCAAGCGTGGTGGCGCTATCTGATTGCGCGGTGGGGATACAGCACCGCCATCCATTCCTTTGAGTTTGTCAACGAAGGCGATCCCTACAATGGCAACCATTACGATGTGGCAAACGCGATGGCGCGTTTTTTCGACGCAAACGACCCCTCACAGCATCTGGTGACAACATCCCTGTGGCACTCGTTTCCCAATCCCGAATTCTGGTCAAATCCGAATTTTAGCGCCGTAGATTACGCCGACATCCATGCCTATATCACAACGGGTTGGGGCAATAACGCTGCCTTTATCAATTCCAAATACATCGAGACTCGCCCCGAACATCGCTATCAAGGGATGAACTCGCTGCACCTTGCGGCTGCAGAGGATATGCGTGAATCCATCGCGCCGCGCGGCGTGACTCTTCAAGAGCCGGGCGAATGGGTCATCCGCTATCGGATGAAGCAAGAAAATTTCAGCGCGAAATGTGGTTTCGGCGAGGGCGGCAGCAGTGTGCGAGTGTATTGGTCACTGGATGGGGGCAAACGGCAGGGCGCGGTTCCGGGGAACATTCAAGGCAAAGATTTCATGTGCACATCGCCTGACGGCACGTTCGATTGGCGCGAGTTTGATTCGCAGACCGACCGAAAGGGCCAAGAAATAGCCATCGAACATCGGCTTGTGATCAGCGACACGCTGCCCCACGCGCTGGAGCTTGGCATCAGCAATCAGTCAGGCATCTCGGGTGATGCCTGGATCGCCGATGTCGAATTGATCAGTCCTTCGGGCACACGCGTGCCCGTGCTTGGCACTTTTGATACGACACGGTTTGACGAGGACCCCGCATGGTTCACTGCCGCCTATAGTCTGCTGTGGGGCGACGCCAGTCCCGTCGGCGCGCACAAGCCGTTGGTGCGCGGCGAGACGCAAATCAACAGCCAAGACCAGCCAAACGGCTACCCCGAAATGAACCTGGACAAGGACGGAGTCTGGCTGCACCAATTTGTGTGGGGCTTGATAAATCCCGGCGGGATGTACGACATGTGGTGGGCGGGCACACTAAATATCGAAGACAATGAAAAAAGCGGGCGCAGCGGGAATTTGTACCGGGTGTTTTTGCCTTTTGCCAACTTTATGGCGGACATTCCCCTCAACAACGGCGAATACCGTGACGCCGATGCCGTCTCGGACAACCCACAGGTGCGGGTATGGGGTCAGCGCGACGACGCAAACGGGCGCGCGCATCTTTGGATTCAGAATTTGGAGCACAGCTGGCAAAACGTGATTGCCGGTAAAGCGATTATGCCTGTCGAGGCGCTGATTCGACTAAAAGATTTGGAATCGGCAAGTTATCGCATAGAATGGTGGAGTACGCACGACACAGTGAATCAGGTCCTCAAGAGCGAAATCGTTGAGGTAAATGGCGATTTGACGCTAACGCTCCCCGGTCAATTGACCACTGATATTGCGGTCAAGATTGAACGCCTGAACTAAAGAATGCAGACGCTGAAACCACCCGCTTCCCTGCCGGACACACAAATTCGTCATTTTCAGCCCGGGTCCCGCCTGGAGATGCCCTCGCTCAAGCCGCTTTGGGAATCGCGCGAGCTTTTGTATTTCTTTGTTCTGCGCGAGCTCAAAGTACGATACAAGCAGACTATCTTTGGCTGGTCCTGGGCAATCCTTCAGCCGTTATTCACAATGATTGTCTTTACGCTTGTATTCAGCATTATTGCGCGCGTGCCAACCGGCGAAATCCCGTACCCCGTCTTTATGCTGACGGGTCTGCTTTTGTGGCAATTCTTTACGGCAGCGTTTCGGCGCTGCTCCGGCAGTCTGGTGGAAAATGGGCATCTCATCCGCAAAGTATACTTTCCCCGTCTTGTGTTTCCGATAAGCGGCAACATTTCTTGTCTGGTTGATTTCATTATTTCGCTTCCACTCCTGGTCGTAGTGTTGGCTTTTTATAGGGTGATGCCAAGTCCAAACCTCGTTTGGGTTCCGGTATTTGTGCTCATCACAATGTTAACTGCGTTCGGTTTTGGATTGTGGCTCTCTGCACTGCATGTCCGATTTCGAGATGTAGGTTTCATGTTGCCCTTTTTGCTGCAAATTTGGATGTATGCAACTCCGGTAGCTTATCCGTATGAACTCGTGCCTGAATGGATTCGCCCGCTCTATAATCTCAATCCAATGGTGGGGGTCATTGATGGAATGCGCTGGGCGCTTCTCGGTAATTCCGGGCGTCCTCCGGATGTTTGGCTTTTATATTCCTCCCTGGTAGTTATAGTTGCGTTGACAGGAGGTCTGATTTTTTTCAGACGCATGGAAAATGAATTTGCTGATGTGGTATGAGTAATGTTGTGATTCAAGCCCAGGGACTCGGCAAACGATATCGAATTGGCGCAAATGAAGCAGACAGGGCATCCGGAGCCAAGTCTCGGTTCATGCGCTGGAAGGGACCCGGGCACGCCGCTCCGGCGTCAAATGGTCATAAACTTGACCTGCATGCCCTAACACCGAATTCCAATGGACGCGGGCAAAGTGCGCCGCAAGATTCTGCACGCGAGTTATGGGCGTTGCGCGATGTCTCGTTTGAGATTGAACAGAGCCAAGTAGCCGGAATAATTGGGCGAAATGGGTCAGGCAAGAGCACGTTGCTGAAAATTCTGTCTCAAATTACAAAACCCACTGAAGGCAAGGGCTTTGTAAAAGGACGTGTGGGCAGCTTGCTCGAGGTCGGAAGCGGATTCCATCAGGAACTGACCGGACGTGAAAACGTCTACATGAACGGCGCAATTCTGGGAATGAGCAGACGAGAAATTGATCGTAAATTTGAAGAGATCGTCGAGTTCGCCGAAGTTGCCAAATTCATAGATACACCGGTAAAACACTATTCGAGCGGCATGCACGTGCGGCTGGGTTTTGCCGTCGCCGCACACATCGAGCCCGAAATCTTGCTGGTAGATGAAGTTTTGTCCGTTGGAGATGCCGCTTTTCAAAAAAAGTGTCAGAAAAAGATCAGACAAATATCGCAAGATGGTCGCACGGTCTTGGTCGTCAGCCATAATCTTGTGACCATCAACCGGCTGGCATCCAGGGCGCTGTGGCTGCACCATGGACAATTGCGTAGGGACGGGGTGTGCGAGGATGTGGTGCAAGATTATCTTGATGCTATCGGTTCCGAGACCATGAACGCAGCGAGCCGATCCTCCGAACACAACCCATCAAACATTGATGGCTTGGTGATTGATGCACACCCGGACTTTGGACTGAATATCAACCAGATTGTTCTCAAGGATGGATCAGGCAGAGAGACTCTACAGTTTGCGCCCGGCGATTCGATGACAGTCGAGATCCATTATGATGCTCAGATTCGGATAGAGAGGCCATACCTTTGGCTCAGCGTGGATGGAAAACTAGGTCCGACATTCGGCGCCAACATGCTTCTGGATGGCCACCAACCTAAATCAATGTATGGAACGGGAGTGCTAAAATGTACTTTTCTGTCGCTTCCGCTCTTGCCACAATCATTCACGCTTCGTATGGCGCTGAGAGCGAATGATATGAAGACAGGTATAGTGAACCCGCAAGAAATTGCCCTCTTTCGAGTGCGCGGCGATATGCGAGATTATGGATTTTCGGGCGCTGGGTTACAAGATCGAGTTGGAAACTCGGTTCCGGTCATGCTGCCTTATGTTTGGACGATGCCCGACGGCACAGAACATGCTGTGTCAATTCAACCGAGATCGGAAATCGAATCAATGTGAAGCCAAATCATCTAGAACGTTCAGACATTGCTCCGGTCGTCCTTGCGGCGCTGTCCCACATCCTGAGTATGCACAAGCCAACCCAACAAATCGCACTCGATGAGTCAACCATGCTGGTTGGTCAGCACGCAGTATTGGATTCGCTTGGACTTGTCTTATTTGCCGTTGAACTTGAACAGCACTTGGAAGACGAACTCGAACTGGCCATTGTTCTCAACGACGAACGCGAAATGACGCGCCGCAACAGCGCTTTTTCAAGTGTCGCCACCTTGACCGATTTTATCTTGGCGCAATTATCTAACACCACAGCGCCGCTATCACATGGATAAACAGTTTCCACTCGCATTACTAGTCTCTGATTCGACCATTCAACCTCTTGCCGACATCCTGCAGGCAAGTGAATCCAGTATATCTTTTCAAACTCGGGTTGCACCCTACGATCAGGTCGTCCAAACACTGCTCGATACTCGCTCCCAACTGTGGCAACCCATCCCAGATATCGTAGTTGTGTGGACACGGCCTGAACGAGTCGTTCGGGCTTTTGGGGAACGAATGCGGGCACAACCGAGTTCCATTGAAACAATGCTGGCTCAGGTTGAGGAGTTCACAGAACTTGTCCGTTTGGCAGCCGGGCAAGCACGCATGGTACTTGTTCCAACTTGGACGAGCCCGTATTATCAGCGCGGTATGGGGATCCTGGACTGGCAGCGCGACAATGGAGTGAGTTATCCTCTGGCGCGGATGAATCTTGCGCTCGCTGACGCCTTTGTCGGCAGCAAGAATATTTTTGTGCTCGACGCCCAACGATGGTTTACTGCGGTTGGCAAACGCTCCGCCGATCCAAAACTTTGGTTTCTAGGCAAGGTTGCGTATGGGATGGAAGTCTTGAAATACGCAGCGGCGGATATCCGTGCCGCATGGCGCGCGCTCAACGGCTTGACGCGCAAAGTGGTCGCAGTAGACCTGGATGACACCCTCTGGGGTGGAATCGTTGGCGACGATGAAAACATCGTTATTGGGGGACATGATCCTATTGGCGAGGCATACGCTCAGGTACAGACGATTCTCAAAACATACAAGGCACGCGGTGTGCTTCTGACGATCGTTAGCAAGAATCAGGAAAGCACTGCACTGCGCACAATTCGTGAGCATTCCGAAATGATTTTGCGCCCAGATGATTTCGTTGCATGGCGGATCAATTGGCAAGACAAGGCAGAGAACATTGCAGAGCTGGCGCAAGAGCTGAAATTGGGACTCGATGCATTTGTGTTCCTGGACGACAATCCCGTGGAGCGCAGCCGAGTACGCCAAGCGTTGCCAGAAGTGTTGGTTCCCGAACTTCCGCTCGACAAGCTTTTGTTACCGCAAGCATTGTTGGAATTGGATTATTTTGACACATCAAGACTCACAGATGAAGATCGGCAGCGCGCAGATTTGTACACAATGGAAAAACAGCGCGGCATATCCAAATCAGGGGCGGGTTCCCTACAGGATTGGCTGATGTCGCTCGAGCTGCGAGTTCGGGTTGAACCGCTCAATGATTCGAACGCGTCCCGCGCCACTCAGCTCCTGAACAAGACCAATCAATTGAATCTCACGACGCGCCGCTTGAGTGAAACCGAGTTGCGGGCCTGGTCCGATGAACCGGATCACCACGTTCTTGTTTTTCGTGTGGCAGATCGCTTTGGAGAATCGGGCTTGACGGGACTTGCCAGTGTGCGTGCCGAGCACGAGACCGCCTACATAGATGATTTTGTGCTTTCGTGCCGCGTAATGGGACGCGGAGTGGAACGTACAATGCTTTGCGCGCTCTCCGAGTTGGCAAAGCGCGCGGGCGCCAAGCAATTGGTTGCCATTTATCGTCCGACAGGACGAAATGAACCCTGTCACGAATTCTTCAAGAACGAGTCAGGAATGTCCGCAGACGCCACGAATCGCACATTCAGATGGAATCTGGAGAATAATTATCCGCTCCCGGCACATGTTCAATTACAGCTCGCAGGGCCAAGTCCGGCTTGAGAGTGTATGCAGAGTCAAGTATCGAGCGTCCCAACTATTTCGTTACAACAGGGGCGGGCAAAAATCAGAGAGGCCCTGCGTCAAGTCGGTGTGACGACAGGCGACACAATCCTTGTACACAGCGACACAAGCAAGTTGATGGCACTGACAGGGGCAGAATGGTGGGAAGATGCTCTCGCATGTCTGCGCGAAAGCATCCAGGAAGCCATCGGGCCAGAAGGCACGCTAGTTGTTCCCACATTCAATTATGATTTTCCAAAAGGAAAATTGTACGATCATGCGCACACGCCATCGCAGGTCGGATTCTTTACCAATCACGTCCGTACAGATCCGCGCGCCCTTCGATCGTTACATCCGATCTTTTCGTTTGCTGCCATCGGCGCGAATGCAGCAGAATTGTTGCATGGGATCAGTAAATCGGCATTTGGGATAAACTCGGTCTTTGATCGGCTCTATCAGAGCAACGCTAAATTGATTTTCTACGATACGAGTATCGAAAGCTGCACCTTTATTCATTTTGTCGAGCAGCGCTTGAACGTGTCCTATCGGTTTCTCAAATACTTTACAGGCAAGCTTCGGGTCGATGGCGAAACGTATACCGATACGTTTGACTTCTTTGTTCGGTACCTGGGCCGTGATATCATAACGCGGCAGGCACGGATCGGGTCTGAGCTAGAAGTGGCAGGGCTAATGCAGGTGGCTGATTTTGAGGGGGGCACGGTTCGAATGGTATGCGCCGTTGATTTTGAATGTGTGGCGCGCGAAATGTATCTGCAGGATTCTTTTTCATTTTTGGCTCATCCGCCGGCGCGAGAGGGTGCGGAACTATCGCACCCTCTCGCGCCGCGAAACCCCGGCGCAAAGAGAATCTCGGCGGAACCACTCAAGGATATTTTGCGAGCACTCCACCCCTTGCACCGTACCCTAGTTTCTGAGGGTACAGATCGCGCGCTAGAGATTGCCGGTGAAAACGTGCCAACAAACGTTACTTTCACTATCGAAACGTACCCACCAACCAAGCCGATTTGGACATGGCGTGTGCCTGAACGATTCGTGGTCCATGAAGCGTATCTGGAAATGCAGGACGGGCGTCGCGTGGTTGATTTTGCAGAGAATCCGCTCCATCTCGTTTCCTATTCCACGGCAATTGATCGATGGTTGAAGTGGGAGGATCTCGAACCTCATCTGCACTTTTCAACGCGGCGTCCGGACGCGATACCTTGGATTTTTAAATACTATGAACGTAATTGGGGTTTTTGCCTGAGCAAAAATCAGTTTGACTCTTTGCCGCGTGACCAGAAATATCACGTTGTGATAAAGACCGAGTTTGGCTGTGCACCTGACGAGGGCTTGCGTGTGGGTTTTGCTGAGATTCCACCCCAGCCGGGGCTCGTGGAAAATGCGTATGTGCTCGTGAATGCGCACATTTGTCATCCAATGCAGTCAAATGACGATGCGAGCGGTGTTGCAACGAGTATCGGCGTTCTCCAACGCATCGCCGAGTCCCCGCTTCCCCCGGCATCAATGGGAATTCGCTTTTTGTTCGGCCCCGAAACGATAGGCACAATCTGTTATCTGGCGCATCATGAGAACGACATTCCAAATTATCTGGGTGGTATCTTTGTCGAGATGACTGGCAATCACAATCAACTGACCCTCCAGAGGTCACGCCAGGGTAACCACTTAATTGACCGTGTTATGCAGTATGTTCTCGCGGCGCGCGGTCTGCAATTTCGCCAGGGCATGTTTCGAGAGATCATTCGAAATGACGAGATGGTAATCAATGGTCCCGGAGTTGACATCCCATGTATTTCGTTGAGTCGTTGGCCCTATGACGAATACCATACTAGTGACGATAATCCCGATATTATTCACGAAGAAATGCTCGCGAATGCTGCGGATGTCGTTACAGATGTCTTGCGGATTTTTTGTTCAAACTATGTGCCTGTGCGAACCTTTCGCGGACCGATCTTTCTCTCCGGTTATCAGCTGCACGTTGATCAACACGTGAATCGGGAGCTGAACAAACAAATGGAAAAAATCATGCTGCGGCTTGAGGGCGCCCATTCAATTTTTGATATTGCGCAGGAGCTGGAGCTGGACTATTTTCAGGTGCGCGAGATCATCGAACGTTTTCGAGCCAGAGGGCTTGTGCGCGCGAATTTACCGAGCAGGAAAGTCCACCAGTGAAAATAAGCATAATTATCACCTCGTACAACTATGGTCTTTTTATCGAGCGTTGTATCCGAAGCTGCTTCGAGCAAAAATATATCGAGCCGAATTCGCATGAAGTGATCGTGGTTGACGATCACAGCCATGACCACACCCTCGAAATCATCAAAAAGTTTCGTGTGTATCCAAACTTGCGCATTATTGCAAACCCTAAAAATGTAGGGGTCGCAGAGGCGTCAAATATTGGAATTAGAGCAGCACTGGGGCGCTATTTTGTTCGCGTTGACGCGGATGATTACATCAGCGAAAATATGCTCTTTTTCATGTCGGCGCTCCTTTCAGCCAACAAGGATGCCCTGGGGGTTGCATGTGACTATTATTTGATGACAGAAAACGAAAAAGTGATCGAACGCCGTTCTGCGCAAGCGTCGCCGATCTCGTGTGGCATAATGTACCGCCGCGATCTGTTCGTGCAGGCAGGGCTGTACAATCCCGAATTCCGCCATCGCGAAGAAGAAGAATTGCGGCGGCGCATGGGTGAGTATTACAAGTTGTACTATCTGCAGATGCCTTTGTACAGGTATCGGATGCATGAGAACAACAAGACCAAACAGCCCGAGTACAAACATTATGCTGCCAAACTTAATAGACTGCACGGCGATTCGGAATTATCAAACAAAAAGGGTTGAGACGACCATTGTCGAGGAAGCGCAAGCGATCATCGACACGACCAACTTTTTCTATAGACCGTTCGATCGAGTCACAAACTACGACAGTTCCACGTTATGAATGATTCAAAGGCGATCCACATGCGCGTCATTGCAGTAATACCGGCACGCGGCGGCTCGAAACGCCTGCCTCGCAAGAACATCCAACCCCTGCTTGGACGACCAATATTGGACTATTCCATCGCTGCCGGGCTGGCAAGCCGGCATGTCGGCGCGGGAAATGTATATGTTTCCACGGACGACGCGGAGATTGCGGAAATTGCAATTGAGTGCGGCGCAAACGTGATCGAACGTCCGCCTGAACTTGCACGAGACGATGTATGGACAGAACCTGTGATTCAACATGCCGTCGAATTTGTCGAAAGAGACGGCAAACTGATTGACATTGTCGTCTGGATGAATGCGTGTGCCCCCGAGGTGCAAGCACCCGATATTGACCATGCGGTAGAACGCCTGATCCAAGAGAACTTGCGTGAGGTCTTTGCAGTTGACGAAAATCTATGCTCGACCAGTATAGTCCGGGCGGTCCGGCGCGAAGCATTGTTCCAGGGCCGCTTATCGGTAAAATGCGCAGTCATGATTCTGCCGTATATAGATATTCACTATCAAGAGGACTTGACACGCGCCGAAGATCGTCTTCGCTTGCGCCAAGCAGGTCTTGCCGGGAAAGCGTAAGAGGGGCGCATGTATTCGCATCTCAAGTTTCTTGCGCCTAACGTGTTGGATGATTCTACCTGGAGTCACAAAGCTTGGATGAGTGTCACTGACGCAGACCTGGTAGAAAAAATCCTGTTGCGCCAAGCGGAACGCGCGTCCGGCACTCTGAATATTCTCGAATGGGGTTCGGGCAAGAGCACTATATATTTTACAACGCTGTTGGAGAAACGCCGCCGACCGTTCAACTGGGTAACGCTGGAATACGATCGGCTTTATTTCGAGACCACGTTTCTGGGACATTTGATGAATCGGGACCGCGTGTTCGTAGAATACGTTGACGCCAACTCGCGGGTGACCGTGCTGGAACGCGGCGAACCTACACGAATCCATGCCGCTGTCTTTGACAAGGGCAAGCTCACCCCCTTTGACCCAAACCATGCGGACGACCGCCTGGCAAATATGGATGACTATGTAGGGTTCCCTGCGAATCTCAACCTGACGTTCGATTTCGTCCTCGTAGATGGTCGTCACCGCCGTCGTTGCCTCTTGGAGGCAGCCAAATTCCTGAAACCACAGGGCATCGCAATCCTACATGACGCGTATCGCGAACACTATCGCTGCGCGCTTGGCGCATTTCGCTCGCGCCGTGCTATCGGTGATATTCTTGCAATCGCCGCTCAATTCGAAACCGATTTTGACGATTTGATTTCCGATTAGTCCACATGAATTGCATTCACCACCAATAATGAAAATATGCTAGACTCCGCGTGTGCGGCTGGCACAGAGGTCGTCCTTTCCTTGGTGCCATGAGCCTGATGATTAGTCGGACCG
>JADZCJ010000046.1 GCA_020851635.1 Anaerolineae bacterium | reverse complement strand
GATTCACCCGCCCCACCCCCCCCCGCCCGACCTTACTCCCGCATCGCCCAACACACCGCCCCCTTTTCTGCTATCCGCCAAACACGCCTTGTTCCCCTTCTCTATGACAGCGTGTTTGATGAATGATGCGCCGACTCTCTCCCCCGCGCAAAATTTTTAAGGTGTCCTGTCCCAATTCCATATTGACATCTAGCACATCCGTTCTATAATATCCCTGTAATCCGACACTATTGCCCCGCGCGCTTGGCGCTTGACCCTTTGCATCTTAACATCTTGCCACGCGCCCATTGCGCCTCACCGCGGTGTCTTTCACCCACCTCCGCCCTTCGCCTTCGGGCTATCTCTTCGTGCCTGCTCACCGTCATTTGCTACCCGCCACCCACGCAACCTTGTGCCTCACCCGGCGCATACCCCCAGTTTGCCCCCACCCTGGTTCGGCCCTCCATGACACAGCCCCGGAATTTTTGTGCTACAAAATTCTATTACCCCCGCTTACCCCTATCCCCACAGTCACCACATCGCTCCCCCGGTCCTCCCTACTCGACACTTGCGCATCGCATTTGCGTCCCGCTTGACGCCGGTCATCGTCACGAGTAGAATTTTCGGCAATCGAATACATTCCAACAAGGAGGCATCATGTCCCCGACCATTCTGCCGTTGGCAAGACAAGACGGTTTGAAAATCCAACCCATCGCCGACGAAACGCTCATCTTTGATACCGCGTCAGAAAAGGCATTCGTGCTCAACCCCTCCGCCGCTGCCGTATGGAGAGCGTGCAACGGACAACGCACCATCCCCCAACTGGTCCGGCACCTCAGCCGGGAAACGCCGACGGACGAGCAAACGGTCTGGTATGCGCTCGCGCAGTTGAGCGAGCTGCTCCGAGAACCCGTCACTCCCCCGCCCGAGTTCACCCGATTGTCGCGCCGCAAGTTTTTGCAGCAGACCGGGCTGGTTGCCGCCGCGGCAGCTGTCCCCATCGTCATCAGCATGGTCGCTCCACCTCCCGCCGCCGCCGCGTCCGCGATAAATTTTTGCTGTCTGTGCAACAACGGTACTCAAACTCAAACCGGCACCTGCGAGGATTGTGACACGTTCTGCAGCGACAAGAACGGCAAAGCAGACTGCAGCAGCGGCAACTGCCATGATCGATTCGTGTGAACACGGACTGCAAGCCGCAGCAAAACATGACCCTGACCGGGATTTTGGAGCGAATCATCCTTCGACCTGATACAATCCCTCTTGCCCCTCCTCTCAAACCGGGAGCAGGGGAATCCTTTGATCCGTTGGTTCGTGCACCCCAACCCAACTGGGCGTCCATCAACCCGTTGGCACACAAATCCATGTCCGCCTTGCCCACCATCACCCATATCTACCAAAATCACCACGTTGACAGCACGCGCTGGAATTTCTATGCCCCGCGCAGCGACGATATCGTCGTTTCCACATCCTACAAATCAGGGACGACCTGGATGCAGGGCATCCTGCAGCACCTCATTTTTCTCCATCAACCCATCCCGCCGCTCGATGACCTCTCCCCCTGGCTCGACCGACGCAGACAGCCCATTCACGAGTTAATGCAAGAACTCGACGCCCAAACGTATCGCCGCTTTATCAAGACACACCTCGCGCTGGACGGCGTCCCCTATTTTTCACAGATCAAATACATCGTCGTCGCTCGTGACGCGCGCGACGTCTTCATGTCGCTCTGGAATCATTACTCCAACTATACCGCTGAGCAGTTCGCGGATTTGAATGGCACGCCCGGTCGCGTCGGTCCGCCGCTCCCTCGATGCCCCGCCGACATTCACGAATTTTGGAAGCATTGGATTTCACGCGGCTGGTTTGCCTGGGAAGATGAGGGCTATCCCTTTTGGGGCAACCTCCACCACACCGCGTCATGGTGGGAGTTTCGGCATCTCGAAAATATTCTCTTTGTCCATTACAACGATCTCAAAGACAACCTTATGGGCGAGATTCGGCGCATCGCATCGTTTCTCCACATTCCCATCACCGATGAGGAACTCGTCCGCGTTGCGCAGAGCGTCAGTCTCGACTCGATGCGCCGCGAAGCCGAACGGACCGGTGCTGGGTTGGTCCAATCCTTTCGCGGCGGCGCAGACACCTTTTTCTTTCAAGGCACGAACGGACGTTGGAAGAGCGTCCTGACCGCGCAGGAACTCGAAATGTACGAGCAAAGGATGCACGAATTGCTCCCGCCGGAGGCGCGCGCGTGGCTGGAGCATCGGGGGCGGAATTAGCAAACTACAGCGCCCATCCTTTATCAACCTCTATCAATCTCTATCGTCATCACCATGTCTAACTTGTTCACCGCCATTGACTTTGCCGCCCATGCGCATCACGGTCAATTTCGTAAAGCGTCACCGCTCCCCTATATTATCCATCCCCTCAATGTCGCCCGCATCCTCATCGAGTGCGGTGCATCCGAAGAGGTTGTCGTCGCCGCCGTCCTCCACGATGTGGTCGAAGACACGCCCGTGACACTGCATGAGGTCAGAGAACAATTCGGCGAAAATATCGCGCGCCTCGTCGGCGGCATGACCGAACCGAACCGCAAGGACAAATGGGAAAAACGCAAGCAGGACATGCTCGACCTGTTCGAGACCGCGTCCCAGGACCTGCTGCTGCTCGAACTAGCCGACCGGCTCGACAACATTCGCGAAATTCGCCGCGACCTGGAACGCGACGGTGCGCGTGTCTGGGAACGCTTTACGCGCGGGTATGACCAGCAAAAATGGGTCTATCTCCAATTCCTCGACCTGTTTCGCCGCCGCCTCGAGACCACGTGCGGGAAACAACTGATCGAGGAATTCGACA
Source organism: Anaerolineae bacterium (assembly GCA_020851635.1). Classification (GTDB taxonomy): domain Bacteria; phylum Chloroflexota; class Anaerolineae; order UBA4142; family SHND01; genus SHND01. The sequence continues at coordinate 123,410 of JADZCJ010000046.1, read as the reverse complement.
CCAACATCCGCGTCGTCTTTGACGTTTGACACTTCGCGTCTCCGGTCGCTCGCCTCTACTCTGTCCTTGCCCTTGCCATAAACACCCCTCCTGCCACGAGCAGCACAAACATCCACAACACTTTTACCAGGTCCAGCGTCGGAATCGAAATCGCGGCAACGCCGATCAGCGCAAACAGTCCCAAAAGCGCCGCGAGCGCCTTGCCCATGCGCCCTTCCTGCCACAAGGGGAGAGCAAACAGAATACCGCCCACATAAATCGTCAGAAATTTCATCTGCCCCAGCCAGAACAAAGTCGTCACCATCTTCTGCTCCAACGTCTGATTCTGGTTCACGAGTTCGACCGCCGCCAGCGTCAGTGAGTTTTCCCCCAGGTCCAAAAAAGCCGTCGCCAGCGTCAACCCCATCGCGATTCCAACTATCACCCGCGCGCGCGGCAAGAGATAGACCCCCAGCGCGACAAAGGCGACGGCATAGGCAATCGCAAACGCGTCGTCCACTGTCATCAACCGGCGCAGCGCGACTTCGTGCATTTCAAAAAATGTCCGCAGCCGCGTCGATTCGACGGACGAACTCAGCAGGGCGATTTCCTCGCCAATGCCAAGCCCGATCACAAACTGCCACGCCAGCAAAAAACTCGCCGCAAATGCCGCCGCTGCTCCGCACCGCGCCAGAAATTGAATAGACATATCCCCTCCCCGGGCAGGTAAACCAGTGCAACAACATGATGAAATTGCCGAGTCAAGTGATGGCACGCGAGTTACGGAACTCGATGCTCAACCCCGCAATCTCATGTTGTTGCACTACTCGTTTTTTGCGCCTTCTTGACAAGTTGTGTACAATGATAATTCGGAACATTTGTTCCGTTATTCGTGCCTCGAATGTCTCGTTGGCTCGGTTCAATCTTCAATGGCTAAATCTCAAGACAAACTGATCGTGCGCGGCGCGCGCGAGCATAATCTGAAAAATATAAACGTCGAAATTCCGCGCGACCAACTGGTCGTCATCACCGGTCTATCCGGCTCGGGCAAATCATCTCTTGCGTTCGACACGATCTATGCCGAGGGGCAACGGCGCTATGTCGAGTCGCTTTCCGCCTATGCCCGCCAGTTTCTCGGTTTGATGGAAAAACCCGACGTAGACCTGATCGAGGGCTTGTCGCCAGCAATTTCGATTGACCAAAAAGGCGCCAGCCACAATCCCCGTTCCACCGTCGGCACCGTGACCGAAGTCTATGACCATTTGCGCCTGCTCTTTGCGCGCGCGGGCACGCCGCATTGTCCGGTCTGCGGGCGAGTCATTCAACGCCAAAGCATCGAGCAGATGGTGGACACCATCAAACAGTTCCCCGACGGCACGCGCATCATGATTCTCGCCCCGCTCATCAAAGACCGCAAAGGCGAGCACAAAAAAGTATTCGAGGACATTCGCAAGGCGGGTTTTGTGCGCGTCCGCGTCAACGGCGAGATTTTCGACGTAAACGAAGAACTCAAGCTCGACCGCTACAAACAGACCAGCATTGAAGCGGTCGTTGACCGCCTCGTCGTCAAAGCCGAAGGAAATGACGACACGCGCCTTGCCGATTCCATCGAGACCGCGCTCAAGTTGGGTCAGGGCGTTGTGCTCGTCAACAAACAACTCCCTGCCGGATTCGCCAAGACGAATGGCGCTCAAGCCAACGGGAACGACAACGCCGCTGAGGGGCGCGAACAGGACGACGTCATCTTTTCCGAAAACTTTGCCTGTCCCCTCGGACACGTTTCACTCGGCGAAATCGAGCCGCGCACCTTTTCATTCAACACGCCGCACGGCGCCTGTCCCGCCTGCATGGGTCTCGGCACACAGCTCGAAATTGACCCCGATTTGATCATGCCAAACCAGGAACTCTCGCTCAGCGAGGGCGCCATTCGCACCAACGGCATGGACAGCGCCGCCGACAGTTATTTCGGCAAACTTTTGGAAGCGGTCGCGCGCAAATATCACTTTGACATGGATGTCCCCGTGCGCCAGCTCAAGCGCGCCGACAAGGACAAGATTCTCTACGGCACCAACGGCGAGCGCATCCGCGTCCAGTACGAAAACCAATTTGGCAACAAGCGCGAGTACGAGACCAGTTTTGAAGGCGTCATTCCCAATCTCATGCGCCGCTACAAAGAGACCGATTCGGACTATATTCGTCAAAACATCGAACAATACATGTCCTCGCGTCCCTGCCCCGTGTGCAAAGGTCAACGGCTCAAACCCGAAGCGCTCGCCGTCACCATTGACAACAAGAACATCGTTGATATTACAAGCATGAGCATCGGCCAAGCCAGCGAATTTTTCGAGGCGCTGCCCGGAAAACTCAACGCCAAAGAACTGACCATCTCGAATCAGATTCTCAAAGAGATCCGCGCGCGGCTCGGTTTCCTCGTCAACGTCGGTCTCGATTATCTGACCATTGACCGTCCCGCCAACACCCTGAGCGGTGGCGAGGGTCAGCGCATTCGCCTCGCCACCCAAATCGGCTCCCAGCTCATGGGCGTGCTGTATATTTTGGATGAGCCGAGTATTGGTCTGCACCAGCGCGACAACGCGCGCCTGCTCGAGACGCTGATGCGCCTCCGCGATTTGGGCAACACCGTCCTCGTCGTCGAGCACGACGAAGACACCATCAACCACGCCGATTATATAGTGGACATGGGTCCCGGCGCGGGCGAACACGGCGGTCAGGTGATTGCCGCGGGCACGCGCGATCAGGTCGCCAGGAACCCAAAATCCGTCACCGGGCAGTTTCTCAGCGGCAAGCGCAAGATCACGATTCCGAAAACGCGGCGACAGGGGAATGGCAAATTTCTGACCATCAAGGGCGCGCGCGAAAACAATCTCAAGAGCATTGACGTCAAGATTCCGCTCGGCAAATTCGTGTGCGTCACAGGTGTTTCCGGCTCGGGCAAGTCATCGCTCACCGTAGACATTCTCTACAAAAAGCTGGCGCAGGTCTTGAACGGCGCGCACGAGTCCGCCGGCAAGCATGATTCCATCACCGGCACCGACGCGCTCGACAAGGTGATTGATATAGACCAGTCACCCATCGGGCGCACCCCGCGTTCCAATCCGGCGACCTATACCGCCGCGTTCGGCGACATTCGCGAGGTCTTTGCCATGACGAACGAAGCCAAGGCGCGCGGCTACAAGGCAGGGCGCTTTTCGTTCAACGTCAAAGGCGGGCGCTGTGAGGCATGTGAGGGCGACGGCATCATCAAAATCGAAATGCAGTTCCTGCCCGATGTCTATGTGCCTTGCGAAGTCTGTCACGGCAAGCGTTACAACCGTGAAGCGCTCGAAATTCAATATCGCGGCAAGAATATAGCGCAGGTTCTGGACATGACGGTCAACGAAGCGGTCGAATTCTTCCAAAACATTCCCGCCATCGCCCGCAAGACCGAAACCCTCCGCGATGTGGGTCTCGGCTATATTCGGCTCGGACAACCCGCCACCACGCTCAGCGGCGGCGAAGCTCAGCGCATCAAACTCGCCAAAGAGCTCTCCAAGCGCGCGACGGGGCGCACCCTCTATATTCTCGACGAACCCACGGTTGGTCTGCATGCTGCCGATGTTGAAAAACTGCTTGGCGTCCTTCAACGTCTGGTGGACACGGGCAACACCGTCGTAGTCATCGAGCACAATCTTGATGTCATCAAGACCGCCGATTGGATCATTGACCTCGGTCCCGAAGGCGGCAACGCCGGCGGACGCGTCATCGCCCAAGGCACGCCCGAAGACGTCGCCCTGATCCAAGACTCGTACACGGGACAGTGGCTCAAGCGCGTATTGAACGTCAAGTAAATGCCAGTATAATCTGTGTGGAGGGAAAATGTCGGCACAAACCATCCAGCTAGAGCTTCCCGAAGCAGTGTACCAGCAGATACAACGCGCTGCAGAAAAAGCGCATCGCCCATTCAACGATGTCCTGATCGAAGCCGTAAGCGCAGCAGCGCCGGTGATGGAGATGCCATCGGGTCCATTACGCACTGCCCTCGCGCAAATGGCATACCTGAATGATGCCGCATTATGGCAGGCGGCACGTACCACAATGCCCCAAGCCACACGAGGACGGCTCCAGGACCTTCATGATCAAATGCAGCGCACAGGACTGGACGCTCCAGACCAAAAGGAAGAGCAGGACCTGCTTGCGCTCTACAAAGAGACAATTCTAGTCCGCGCGCAAGCGGCAGTCTTGTTGAAACATCGCGGCTATGATATTGGTAATCTGAAACAATTCGACCCTCTCGAATAGCATGTCTCTCTCTCGCATCAGCGCCGAATTGCGACAGCGCGTCTTTGAGTCCGCGAACTTTCGATGTGGTTATTGTCAAACCTCTCAGATCGTGATTGGACCTCTCCTGGAGATTGACCACATTACTCCCGAGGCGCGAGGAGGAAGCTCCGAAGAAAATAACCTGTGGGTTGCATGTCCCCACTGCAACAGTCACAAATCAGACCGCACACAAGCCATTGATTCTGAGACTGGCGCGCAGGTTCCATTATTCAATCCTCGGTCGGACCGATGGACTGAACATTTCGAATGGGTCCAAGCCGGTGCAACCATCAGTGGACTCACGCCCATCGGACGTGCAACGGTAACCACGCTCAAGATGAATGACCCTGATATTGTTGCAGCAAGACAATTGTGGATCGTTGCGGGCTGGCACCCTCCTCTGAAATAATGACGAGTCAGGATTGACATCGCCTCGGAATCAAATCAATGCCTGACCCAATTGAAAATCCAAAATCGAAAATCAAAATTCCCTTTCATGTCTACCTTCTCCTCCAAATCCGGCGTCAATGTCCGCCGCCTCGTTCAAAACATCCAGGACCAATACGATTTTGCGCCACAGATTGCCACACTTTTGGAACTCGTCGCCAACGCCCTGGACGCCCGCGCGACCAGGATCAACCTGACATATGATGCTGAAAATGCGCGCGTGATTGTCGAGGACGATGGTCATGGCATGAACGAGACACAGTTCAAGAACTATCACGATTTTGCCGCCTCTTCAAAACGGCGCGGCACAGGCATCGGTTTTGCCGGACAGGGCGCGAAACTCGCGCTCAATTTTTGTACCCACGTCGTGACCGAAACCTCGTCCCAGGACTGGCGTGGCTATTCCGACTGGCATCTCAAAGGCGACGACGCGCCTTATCGCGTGGTCGAACATGAGCTGCCTTCTCTCGACCATCACGGCACCAAGGTGATTCTGTATCTCGGGCACGAGTCCAAACACTTTTATTCGCGCAAACTCATTCAGCGCTGGATGTTTGAACATTTTTACCCGTTGATTGATCGCGGGATTCGCAAGCAATATCCCGAAATCATCGCCCGTTATGCGAATGGCGTAACCCTGCTTCTCGACAACAAGCCCCTCCTCGAAAGCGCGCTCGAAAACAAACTCGCCCACTTTCAAGAAATGACCGTCCGGGTCTCGCGAGAGACCAAGGCATTTGGCTGGTTCGGCGTTTACACCGGCGCCGACGACCCGCCCATTCCTCCCGGCATTATGCTCTGCACGTATGGCAAGGTCATCGAGCGGTCCTATTTCAAAAAGGAACCGCGCGACAAGGAACAGATTTTTGGCTGGATCGAAGCGCCGTATTTGATCGAAGCCGTTACAACCGACAAGGGGCGCTTTATCAAAGGCAATCCTCGCTGGGAGACATTTTTCAGACGCGCTCAGAACGAATTTACGCTCTGGTTGGAAAAAAACAAACTGATCGAACGCGCGCCGCGGAAATCCACCGCACAATTTGCGACGGCGGAACGCGAAATCAATTCGATTTTACGCAGTATGCCCGAGCTCTCCATGTTCGCGTCTCACGCGCGCCAGGACGCGGCAGTGATCGGACCCGGACAAGACCTCGTCGCAAGCGGAGACCGGCTGCCGCCAAAACTCGTCAGCGCGGAACAAGAGGACGATGCGCCCACACCGGGCGAAGCGGCGCCCCCAAGCCAGGAAAAACATAACGCCCTGCTTTCCACACTCGGTGAGGCAATGACCGGCGAAATTCGCCCGCGCGTGATTCGCGGCGGCGTCCATATCTCGGAAGAGGCGCGCGACGACAAGAGCGAAGAATCCTGGTTTGATGGCACTACGGTCGTTGTCAATCTGGCACATCCGGCGTATCGCAAAGCGGCACAATCCAACAACCTGAATTATCACCTGTTCAAGTGTGTCTGTCTGAGCGTGATTGAATTTACGATGGAGAACCAGCAGCAAGAGCCGAACTGGCGACAGGTGCTCGATTTGCAACGAAAATTCTTTGCGCTCTGGGGCGAGCGATTATGAACCGCCCCCTGCGGATTGCGGTCAAGGTGCAGCCCGCACAGGATGCCGCCGGCAGAGTCACCTATCATGCGACCTTGCCGATGGCGGTCCTATTTGAAAAATCAATTGACCCGGAGCAAATCGAGCTGGAGCGTATCGGGTTGCAAGAAAAATATCGTCTCCTGGTCGAAACCCTCCGCCGGATACGCCCAACGCTCAAAAAGCGTCACGCCCTGGACAGTTGGCTGTTTGGCGATGCCATCGTGGCATTCGAGCAGGATACTTCTGAAACGCTCTTGTTCGTTGATCACTTGACCGAACATCTCGCGCGCGACATCGAGTATGGCAAGGCGATGATTGACCTATGTCGCCGCTTTCGCCTTCGTCTACCCGACCAGACACAAATAGACCCCACCCTTCCCTTTGACGCCTACCACCGCTCAGGGTTTGATCCACAAAGGGCAACGGAATTCGCAAGACGAGCACAAGATAACGAACACAAATAAAAGAGGCGTGCTATGATCGGTTGAATCAACCTTCGTTCTCTTACGCCTCTCCCCCTTCCTCTGCTATAATCCTTGGCGACATGGTTCGCGCACTGCTCTTATCTCTTTTGTTTCTCGCGCTGGCAGGATTCTCGCCAATTCCCGGGCACCTCAACTCCCGTCATTCGAATACCCCAAAGCAGAACTCTGAAATCCCTACTCTTCGCACCGGCTGGGCATATGACGCCTATCCTGAGGTGTCCTACGAGAAAATGCTTGATGACTTTGCGCGGATGCGGGCGAATGGGGCGAATGCGGTTTGGATCGGGCACAACAACCCGGGCGAAGTGGACGCAAACAAACTAGAGCCGGGCATGTCGTATGCGGTCTATGCGGCGTTGCAGGACGCGGATGACCCGCTTTATGTGGACGCCCGCGCGATGGCGGACGCGATCAAACGCGCGCTCGATGCCGCACGCGCGGCGGGGCTGGAGGTCGTCTTGCCCATCGGCTACCAAATCCAGATGGGCAGTGCGTGGAACGAGACACACCCGAACGAGCTGCGCCGCAAGGCAGACAGCGAACCCCTCGAACTCTATGACAGCGGCTACACCGCCTCGCCCTATTCCGCACAATATCGGCGCGACATTTCCCGATACTATGAGTGGATTCAAACTGAATGGCTTTCCCGATATGACGATGTGATCGTCATGCTCTCGCTCGCCGACGAGCCAATGGGTGGCGATTATTCTGATGCCGCGCGCGACGAATTTCGCCGTCGCTACGGGCTTGACATGGACCGGCTCGCGCGGGCGGACCGCTGGAAGCTTGGAGAATTTCAGGCGGGCGTCATTGCCGATTACGCGACGTGGAGCGCCAACGAGTGGCGTCGTATCAATCCCAATATCTTGACGACCATGTCCTTTCACGGCGGCGAGACCGCGCGGCGCGTGTGGGGTCTCCCCGAGATCGAAACGCTGTTTGAGAAAACACCCGGAAATTTCGTCGTCTCGTTTGACGCCTACCTGCACGACGATTTGCCGTCCAAAGCCGCCACGACAGATGAGGCGGCACAGCTCAAATTATTCCTGACGACCATCGGGGCCTATTCGCGGCTCTATCAAAAGCAGATCGCGCTCTGGGGCGGCGTGAACGCGTGGGGACTTGCCCAGGAATCCGCGTCCCCACTCGAACTCTCCGACGCGGTCACAAATCTCTTGCTCTTGCGCGACCTCCCCGCGCGGATGGGCGCCAATCTTTGGGGCATTTTTGCCTGGAACTATAACGTCAAGCAGCAGGGGCTTTTGAACTATGACCATCCCACGACATATGATCCGCTCGCCATCGAGATCGCAGTGAACCGCACCTTCTCCCGCTTGCGTAACCGTCAAACGGCGCCGACCGCTCCCGACATTGCGCTCGTCCCCGCGCCGCGCACGCTCTACGATGCCCTTGCCACTACACGCGCCGCCGGTCCCCCGCCCGATTGGTTCGACACCACACCCTATGCGCGCGCGTTCGCCGACCGCAACATTATCATTGCCTCATCCCCGCGCACATTGCAATCGGTCCAATCCGCGCCCTATATCATTGTCGCGGCACGTGCTCAAGACTTGGATGGTGCCACACTCGATTTTTTGCGCGAGCGAGTGTCGCAAGGGAGCATCCTTCTCGCGACAGATACGCGTCTCGCAAAACAACTTGATGCGCCCTCCGCGCCATGGGACGCGGGACTCGCCGAACTTCCTGACGACGGTGGCATAATTTATTTAATCAACGATGGAGATTGAAATGGCAGATACCAAGGATCTTGTAAAACAACAGTATGGGCTGCACGCAGAGAGCTATGTGACCAGCAGCGTCCATGCCAGGGGCGAAAGTTTGAAACGTCTGGTCGAATTGATTCAGCCCCAAAAGGATTGGCGCGCGCTGGATGTATCCACAGGCGGCGGACATACCGCTCTCGCCTTTGCGCCATACGTGCGCGAGGTGGTTGCATCCGACCTCACGCCCGAAATGCTCGCCGCCGCCGAACACTTTATTCGCGGACAGGGCATCACCAACGTCGAATTTCGCATCGCCGACGCCGAAAATCTGCCCTTTGCCGACGGCGAGTTTGATCTTGTGACCAATCGTATTGCGCTGCATCACTATCCCGATGCGCGTCGAGCCATTGCCGAAATGGTGCGCGTCTGCAAATCCGGCGGCTTGATCGGTTTCACGGACAACATTGTTCCACCCGACAAGGTAACAGCCGGTCATGTAAACCATTGGGAGCAGCTGCGCGATCCCTCGCACCATTGGGAATATCCCATTCCGCGCCTTGTGGCGATGTTCACCGACGCAGGCGCCGCCGTGGAACACACTCAAGAGCTTACAAAGGAAATGGAATTTGACCCGTGGGCCGACCGCATAGGCGCCAACAGTGAATTAAAAGTCAAGCTGCGTCAGTGGCTCGAGACTGCGCCCGAACCCGTGCGCGCCTGGTTGATGCCGCGCCGGGACGGCGCGCAATTGTTCTTTACACTTCACGAGGTCGTGTTGATCGCGCGGAAACCATAGCGCCAAGCCGTCTGCAACATTCGTTTGACACCCCCACCAACCCGTCCTACAATGGCTTCTCGTGGCAAAATATGACTATTTTGCCAACGGAACGCGATTCGAGTACAAATTGGTTCGCATGAAATACCATATTACGACATACGGCTGCCAGATGAATACCGCCGATTCTCAGCGGCTCGCCTCCGAGCTCGAAAAACTCGGTCTAAACGCCACGCCCGACGCCGAAAGTGCCGACGTTGTGGTGCTCAACACCTGCGTGGTGCGCCAGGGACCGGAAGACAAGGCGGTCTCGCGGCTGTTGTCGCTCAAGCCCCTAAAACAGAAAAATCCCGAGATCGTCTTTGGCGTCATGGGTTGTATGGTCGGCGTCCGTGACCCCAAGCCCCTGCGCGCAAGATTCCCGTTCGTGGACGCTTTTTTGGCTCCCTCTGACCCCTCCGCGCTCGTCAAATTGCTGCAAGAGCGCGGGGTGCAAGCAGAAACCGGGCGCGACGATTATTGGCTCGAACGCGATGCGACCGAAACGCGCTACGCCCTCCAGGACGCCGACTTTATCTTGCCCGCCCACGAGCGAGGTCAACTCGTAAGCGCGCATGTGCCGATCATTTTTGGCTGCAACCACGTCTGCACGTTTTGCATCATCCCCTATCGCCGCGGGCGCGAACGTTCCCGTTCCGTGGGCGAAATCACCGCGCACGTCCGCTCGTTGGTGGACCAGGGCGTCAAAGAAATCACTCTGCTCGGACAAATTGTTGACCGCTACGGCTATGATCTGCCCGACGCACCACGCCTGCCCGAGCTCTTGCGCGTGATACATAGCATTGACGGGCTTGAACGCATTCGTTTTCTCACCTCGCACCCCAACTACATGAACGACGAACTGCTCGATACCGTCGCCGAACTCCCAAAAGTGATGGAGCATATCGAGGTGCCGATTCAGGCGGGCGATAATGAAATTCTGAAAAGCATGAAGCGCGGCTATACAGTGGACGACTATCGCCTGCTCATCGCAAACATCCGCCGCCGCATCCCAAACGTCAGCATCGCGACGGACATCATCGTCGGCTTTCCGGGCGAGACCGAGCAACAATTTCAGGGCACCTATGACATTCTCGAGGAACTGAAACTGGATGTCGCCCACCTCGCCATGTACTCGCCCCGCCCCAACACCGCATCTGCCTCGCGCTTGACCGACGATGTTCCCCACGAGGAAAAAGAACGCCGCCGTGTGGCGCTGGATGAACTGCAAAGCGAGGTCGTCGCCAAGCTCAACGAGAAATTTCTCGGACAAACTCTCGAGGTGCTGGTCGAAGACAAGGTCAAAGGTCGTTGGAAGGGACGCACGCGTAACAACAGACTCGTCTTTTTTCAAGACGACACCCGCGAGTGGCAAGGCAAACTTGCAAACGTCAAGATCAACTGGACCGGTCCCTGGTCCATGATCGGCGACGTCGCGATCTGATGCCCGTCACCATTCATTACCACGGTAAATTGGACGACCGCGCCCGTTTGGCAGCTCTGCTCGACGCGGCGCGTTTGTATTGCGCCGAACAGCGGTGGATGTATCGCGACGTCGAGGAATCCATCGTCGGTCATGTCGAACGCGTCGCCGTCGGTGATACAACAAGCGGAGCGGGCGAGATTGTCCGTGTGCCGATAAATGACGCTCTCGAGGGCATCCTCATTACGACGCATCTCAGGGCAGATCCGCTCTGGTTCACGTTTAACAATGCCGGTTGTCTGATTGCATACCTACCGCTCAACGAGCCGGATGAATATTGGGAGCGCGCCTCCCTTTCCGTAGACACACAGTCTGCGGGTATCGCCGCGCATATCGCGCTCTGCGAGTTTCTGCAATACATCCGCGACAACTTTATGCCCGGGCTGAATGTGTACGACGAGAGCAATTATTTCGAATCGGGCGATATTCTCCGCGCCGAGCGCGCGCTGGAGGATTCGGCAGCCGACAATTCGTTTGACCTCGCATCCGACCTGCTATCTCATAACCACAGATAATCTTCCAACCATCCAGCAAACAGGAGGCACAGATGTCCGCCCCTCAACCTGAATCTTCTCCTCCCACTGCCTCGCCGCAGACTCCTCTTTCCCCCAAAACACAAGCCGTCAAAAGCCGCGGCCGGGTCCTTGTCTATGGCGGGATTGCGGTCTTGCTTGGCATCTTTGCCGGGACAATCGCATTTGCCCTCACTTATCCGATCACACCAACTCCGGTGGTCCCGCTCGCGTCAGGTGTGGATTTGGCTGCCGTTCTCGCGCCAATCCTCGTCGCCGCGCTTGCGGTGGAACGCATGATCGAAATGTTCTGGAATCTTGTCGAGAGCTATATTCGTTCGCTGGTGGCTTTTTTGGCGGGGCGCAGTGAATGGCTCCGCTGGGCAAACGACGAACTGCGCGCCGCGCGCGAACGCCTCGAAACGCTGGCGCAAGAGGGCGACCCCACGACCCGCGTCACCGACATGCTCCCGACAGGTCAGGATGCCTTTTCCCAATTGATCGAACGTGCCGCCAGCGACGTCGCCTTTGCCGAAACGCGTCTCAACTCGCTCACCTCCACCGGACAGTACCGCGACGCCAAACGCGTCATCTCGATCACGACCAGTCTCGTGCTCGGGATTGTGATTGCGACCGTCGTCGGTCTGCAAATGTTTGCGCTCTTGGGCATCCACGTCAACCCGCGCGTGGATATCCTCATCACAGGCATTGCCATCGGCACAGGTTCTACGCCGGTCCATTCATTCGTCGGTATCCTCCAGCAAGGCAAAGATGCACTCGAGGGCTTGCAAAAGTCCCTTCGTCTCGACAACGCCGAAAAAGCGCAGCAGCAAATCATCAACCAGGGCTAGAAAAAGCAAGAGCGCCGCTCGAACGAGAACGGCGCTCTTGTTTTCAACCCGCTTCTTCGCGTTTACGGCGCGCCCGAAAAATCATGCGGATCGGCGCGCCGGTCAATTTGAACCGCTCGCGAATCTTGTTTTCCAGATAGCGTTGATACGAAAAATGCACCATGTCTTTGCGATTCACAAACAAGACAAATGTCGGCGGAATCGTCCCCACCTGCGTCGCATAATAAAACTTGAGCTGGGTCTTGCCGTGCGTCGGCGGCGAGTGCTGCGCGACCGCTTCACGAACAATTTCATTCAGCTCGCCCGTCGGCACCCGCACGCGCAATTCCTGCCGCACACGGAGCGCCGTATCCATCACGGCGGGAATCCGTTCGCGGAATTTGGCGGAACAAAACACAATCGGCGCATAGGGCACAAAGTTGAATGTCTGACGCACCCTTTCTTCATACCGTCGCATCGTGTCCGTCTCTTTTTCGACCGTATCCCACTTGTTCACGACCAGCACAATTCCTTTGTTCTCTTCCAACGCATAGGCAATCACGTGCGCGTCCTGCGATGTCGGACCATCCACTGCATCCAGCACCAGCAGCACCACATCCGCCCGCTGAATCGCCTTGAGCGCACGCAGACTGGAGAATTTTTCAATCCCCGGCTCGATCTTGCCGCGTCGCCGAATCCCCGCTGTATCAATCAGCGTCACGGGCTCCCCTCGCCACAAGACCTCGGTATCCAGTGCATCGCGCGTGGTGCCCGGAATCTCGCTCACAATAGCGCGTTCCTGTCCCAAAATCGCGTTCAAGAGTGACGACTTGCCCACGTTCGGGCGTCCCACAATGGCAATTTGCGGGATCTCGGTCTCGGACTCGTCAGAGAGCGGCGGAAATTCGGAGATGATTTCTTCCAACAAATCGCCCAGCCCTGTCCCGTGCAGCGCCGAAATCGGATTCGGCTCTCCCAGTCCCAGCTCAAAAAATTCGACCGCGTCGGCGATGCGTTTGTCATTGTCTGCCTTGTTGACGATGAGATACACGGGCGCGTCACTCTTGCGTAGAATCTCTGCAATCTCGTAATCGCCCGGCAAGACCCCTGCTTCGGCATCCGTCAAAAACAGAATCGCATCCGCTTCGTCAATCGCAAGTTTTGCCTGCGCCCGCGCCAGCGCAAAGAACTTGGATGTGTCGTTTTCCGCAACCGCTTCACGCTCGCCCACAATCCCGCCCGTGTCCACCACTGTAAATTCGCGTCCCGCAAAATCCGCGTCGGCATACAGGCGGTCACGCGTCGTGCCCGCTGTTTCAGACACAATTGCCAATCGCTCACCCACCAGGCGATTAAACAAGGTGGACTTGCCCACATTCGGGCGTCCCACAATCGCAACAATCGGTTTCGATGCCATAAAAATTCGCTCATGTAGTAACGGCTTTAGCCGTTAATCCCTCGATATCCGCCACAACGTCCCTGCATTCGGCACAATGTCCTCACCAAACAAAGGCACATCCAAAGTCCCGACCAGTTCGACGTTATAGTCCCTTCGTAAATCGTCCGCCGCCCGCGCAATTTCTGCATTGTCCTGCAGTAGATAGAATTCGCGCCCGTTTGCGTGCGCGATCTGCAAAAACTCGCGCAGTTCCGCCTCCGACCAGCCCCCTGGACGGACCGCACTGCGCCCGGAATACAACTCGACTGCGCCCGAATTGAGCGTCGTCCCCACGATCGCGTCGGGCAGCGTCAGCCGCACCAACGTGTCAAACGAGTCCCGCTGTTGCTGTGTCATCGCCCCAAAACGCGGCTCCGGCTCCTGCACAACCCGGGGCAGCGTGTTCCACACCCGCACCAGCATAAATTCAAACGCCAGAAACAGGACGAGTCCCGCTGCTGCAGTTGCCCACGCGCGCTTTTGCCGCCACAATCGCGCAATACTCTCCACGATCCCACAACTCGCATAAAAAGCAATGATCGGCAGTTCGGGGATCAGATCACGAAGCCGCAGGGCGGGATACGGCAAATGGACCGCCAGGACTGCGCCAAGCGTCAACCACAGCGCAACGCCCGGAACCCGTTCGCGCCGCGTATAAAGCGCCATCCCCACAACCACAAACAGCAGCAGCCATCCAAACTCGGCTCCCGTCAACGCGCTAGCGCCCAGTGCGGCAAGAGCAGTGGGAATCGCGCCAAATGAATACAGCGCCAGCTCTTGCGATTCCGGAGCGAAAGGACTGCCAAACCAGAGTTGATGATACCACAGGTCAGGCGTCGCAATCAGAAACGCCGCGCCAAGTGCAATCAGACTATTTCGAATAATCAAACGTCGCGGAGAATGAGCAAACAAAAACAGCGGCACAAACCCTAGCGCAATTACCAACTGCGTGTGGCGCACAAGATACGCCAGCCCCCACAACACGCCCGCGCCGACCGCCCAGCCCCAATTTCCACCCCGATACACCCGCAGCGCGCAGTAAAACGCCAGCGTCGAAAAGACGAGCGCCTGCGTATCCACCATCGTCACCCCCGCCCAGTCCACAATCTCGTTAGAGGTAGCAACCAGACAGGCGGTTATGCACGCGGTAACAATTCGAACTGTTCGCGAGTCATTGCGCGTCAATTCCCATGCCAGCAATCCCGCGGCGAGAATGCTCAACGACGAAAACAGCGGATTGACAAGATACAAGGCGGGTTCCCCCGCCGCAAGAAAAGCGGATGCGTATACAAGTGACCCGCCAAAGGGCCACACCGTGACCGCATCGCCTTGCGGGGTCATGGGCAAGTGATACCCCACATGCACCAACGGGAACCACGACAGCGCGGCATTCGAGACGATTGGAAAAAGCTCAAAAACATGCCCCGGTGTCCCATGCGTCGCCAGGTCAATTCCCATCTGCACATAGGCAAACGGGTCGCTCCCCGTCGCGCCATAGGTCCGATTCCCAAAATACTCGATCACCGCCCACCCAAAAATCGCACCCACACCCACAACTGCTGCCAGCGCAAGCGTCGCCCCGCGTGACGGCGCCAGCTGCGCGAGCAGAATCAACGCGCCGTATACCAATGCCGCGCCGACGAGAAACTCGAAATGTAGCAGCACACGCGGGTCGGGCAGAGTGTATTCAAAATAACCCTGTATCTCCCCCCGCAGCACGCGCAGCCACACAAAACGCAAGCCCACTGCCAGATACACAAACCAGAACGGCGCAAGCAGCCCCGGGCTCAATATCGCTCGCACGCGCGGGAGGAATTGCGCCGTCACCAGGACGAGAATGGCAACGACAACTACCCAAAAAGGGACGCGCGCTAATTGGGCGACAAGGGTGAGACCTGACGCGTGCAGAATCAGGAGGACGAGCGACGAGACAAGCGCAGGCGGGGGAACTCGCTTGAGGGCGAGCGCAGAAATCTGATTACCGGCAAGGCGTGCCGGAAACGAGGCACTCAAAGGAGCTCAATCTGATAATCCAAAATGTTGGCGTCAAAACGGTTGCGCTCGATATAGTCAATTACCTTTTCCAATAACCCGTGCGCATACGCCGCATCGTTCGAGACGCAGACAAACGCCAGAGTCGAGCGCTGCCACGAGTCCAAATCGTCTACTTCAGCTGCCGCCACATTAAAATGGTTGCGCACCCGCGCCAGGATCGGCTTGACCACATGCCGCTTGCCCTTGAGCGAGCCGTCCCCAAACACTTCCAGTTGTATTGTACAGACGCCGACGACCAAAGTGAGTCAAAGATATATGCGCTGAAATTAAAGAATCGCAGATTCATCAATTTCAGCGCACACAAACGCTTATTATGCCGTCTGCCGTGACGAATGTCGGTCACTGACCATGCACGCGTTGCACTCGGCGCATACATCACGTCCCCGTTGTGAAAATACTTTTTCGCGCATCTTGACGAGTTTTTGAATCTGATTACTTGCCAGCGGTGAGACGGGCTGGACTGCATTCGCTTGCAGGGCAATCAATGCCGAATGTTCGAGCCGTTCCAAACGCATATATGCTTCCCACAAATTCTTGCCGACCGTCACCGAACCATGTCGTTCGAGCATGAGCGCATCGAAAGCCCCAATCAAATCACGAATCCGTTCGGGACCTTCGACGCTCGTGGGCGTCGCATACGGCAGGGTGGGAATCGTGCCCAGATCATAAACCACTTCGGGCAAAATGCACTTGGCGAGCGAAATCCCGACCAGCGTGCAGGAAATCGCCGACGGCGGGTGCGCGTGCACCACCGCCTGCACATCGGCGCGCTGGCGATAACATTCGAGATGCAGGCGGATCTCGGACGACGGAACCAAATCGCGCGCCACACCAAAATTTGTGCCAACCTTGTTGCCTTGCATATCAATCACCAGCAGTTGGTCGGCATTGAGAAAACCCTTGCTCAAACCGCTCGGCGTGCATAAAAGTCGGTCCGACCCGACGCGCACGCTCAAATTTCCGTCGCCGGCGGCGATAAAATTCTTTTCCCACATCAACTTGCCGATACGCACAATCTCGTCGCGCAAGGCATATTCACTTCTTGCATCCATATTCGTCTCAATTCTTTATCGGGTACTGTTCGACCAATTCGTCGGGAATCCCATTGGCGCGGACGATCTGCTCGTATACCCTGCCGGCGTCTCTCAGCGTGCGCGTTTGGGTCTCAAAATCAGTGTGATACAACCCAAAACGTGGGGTATAGCCCTCGGACCATTCGAAATTGTCCAACAGCGACCACCAGAAATAGCCCCGCACGTCTGCGCCTTCCCGGATCGCCCGATGCACCGCCTGCAAATGCGTGACCATATAACGCACCTGGTCGTCGCGGTCAGTCGCCACAAATCCGTTTTCGGTAATATAGATGGGCTTGTTGTATTCTTTCATTCGGAGGAGCAGCCGGTACAACGCTCCGGGGTCTAAATGCCCTGCGCCCTCAAAATAACGATGCAATCGCTCCACATCGGGACCCACAACGCGTCGTCCAAAAATGTCTCCGGGTCGGGTAATATCAAACGCCACATTTTCCTGATAATAATAATTGACCCCGATATAGTCCTGTGTCCCCTTGACTTTGGGGATCGCGCCGCCCAGCCCGAGGGGAAAGCGGAGCACCCCTTCCTCTATCGCGGTGAAAAATACCTCATTGAAAACGCGGGTATACAGTCCTGTCACCAGGCGGTCGAGTGGGGATCCGGCGTTGAGTGGTTCGAGCACGCGCCAATGATGAGAATATCCCACCTGCGCCGCAGGTTGGACTCGCTTGATAGCGTGATACATTGTCGCGTGCGCGTGAATTTCGTTTTTGAGGACCCGAAACATGAGCAGCGGGTCCTTTTTCTGTGCCAGCCATAGCCCCAGGAAATAGCACTGGGCAGCATACACATTTGGCTCGTTGATGGTGATCCAAAAAGTGACGAGGTCTTGAAATTCTTGCGCCGCGCGCTCTGCATACTTCGCCGCCCATTGTGCAACTTCCGGATTCTCGAACCCTCCTCGTTCCGCCACCCATTTGGGGCTGGTAAAATGGTGCAGGGTGACGAACGGCTCCATCCCCCGTTCCCGAATTCCCGCAATCATCTCGCGATAGCGCGCTGCTGCCTGTGCGTCCCATTGACCCGGCTGGGGTTCGAGCCGCGCCCACTCGATCCCGATTCGCTGGACAATCATCCCCAGCGCCTGCGCGCGGTCCAGGTCCTCGCGCCAGCGTCCGCCCCACCAATCGCAAGCTATGCGCGACGAATCATTGTTCTTTATCTTGCCGGGGAGCTGTTCCCATTCCGACCAGTCGCTATTGAAATTGTGTCCCTCGACCTGCTGCCCGGCAGTCGCGGCAGCCCAAAGGAAATCGGGGGGAAAAAGAAGCATGTTTCACGTTCTGATTCGCGAGGATTCGCGTTTTCTGTCCGCGCGCTCAACGGTCTGCTGAGCAGGCAAGCTATGGATTTACGGACGCTCAGCGAATGATCGAGACCGAATCAATAATCCCAACAATCGAAGAACGCACAGGCGCATTGGGATTTCCCACCAACGCCCGCGTCGCATTTCCTTCCGAACAGACCAGCACCGTATCGCCGATACCTGCGTGCGCGGCATCAATCGCAACAAAATCATCGTCCGGTTTGTCACCCGGCAGATGCATCGGGCGCACGATCATCAGTTTACGCCCCGCGTAACAAGAGTGTTTTATCGTCGAAACAACATTTCCAACTACTTTGGCAATGATCATGTAAAAAACGATTCCCCGAACGGTAGTTCCAACTCTACATCTTGAATCGCCTCCGCCGTATCCACAATCCCCACAATCGCCAAATCCACCGGTCCCTGCACGGGATACGTTGCCAACGCGGCTTCGCGCGAACGGACGAGGAACACGAGATCGCCCACTCCCGCATGGACCACTTCAATCGCCGCCAGCGGGCGTCCGATTTTCTCGCGTTTCGCGTTCATCAACTGAACGAGCAGAATCTTTTCCCCCGCCAACTGCTCATCCTTGATCGTCGCCACCACCGTCCCGACCACTTGACCCAATATCATAATTTGCTGACTACTTTTCTTACAATCTGGTCAACAACCGCGCTGTCCACACCGGGTCCCAGCCGCGCGATCACGCCGCTCTTGACCTGTTCGATCACCTGATGTCGTTCCGCGTCCGTGAGCGTTCCGCCCGATACAGTGGACACAGGAGCAGAGGGCTTGTGCAGGTTCGCCACATCGGGCGATTTCAATACACTTGACGGGGCTGTGCTGTTCAACATCTTGCGCTTGATGCCCAATTTGTCCATCAGCTCGCGGGCGCTGTCCGTGATATAGACCGAATCGTCCACCGGAATTTCCGTGACGCCGCGTTTTGCCAGCTCTTCGATATCGCGTTCCGTAAAAAACGTGCGAGCCATAATTATTTCCCCTGCAGGTTTTCAATCGCGGCAACGGCGGCGCGCTGTGCAGCCATCATTTCCGCCTCACTGCCCGACATCCACATGCGCCCGAATCTGCCGACAGACGAAACGTGAATCAATTTCACCGTCGCGTATTTTTCCGCTTCGTTTGCGGCGAGGTTGATATACGCTGCAGGCGCCACTTCCATGATAAACAATGTCTCTCCTGCGACGAGCATCGCCCCACGCCGAAAACGATTGAGCAGCTGCACCTGATAGGTATTGACGTGCGTGATCATTTGCAGCGACGCGACGCTCGGTTTGATGCGGTCTTCCGGTGTCAGATTCAGGCGCTCCAATACAATGCGCCCCGCCTCCAACACCTCAGCTTGTCGCAGCGAATGGACTTCAAACATCCCAAATTCGCGTTCCACAATCTGCGCGCCGGGTTTGGCGTCCGTGGATTTCACCGCAATATCCACCAGCCGAAACACATCGTTTCCCGGCGCCACTTCGACATACAAGGACGCCATGCCCTCGATGGGCAGATCGCCCTGCGTGATCGTTCCCACAAATGCGGCATACTGCGGCTGCATACGGTCCAGATAGCAATACGCCCTCAATTCGAATTTAATGTCTGCCATGTTGAATTTGACGATGGACGGCACACAGCGGCTCTTGGCAATCGCGGCTCGCCATGCGTCATCCGCTCACCTTTGTCCTAATGATCGTTCATTGCAATGCCGAGCGGTGTAATAAAGATCGGGCGCGGCGGCACAATCGTTTTGACGCCGGTCATGCGCTCGACCACCTCGCCCATTCCGGGAAACATGCTTGTGCCCCCGACCAGATAAATCTTGTGGACGTCGCGCTTGGCAATATGCCGCGCCACAATACTGCCCACTTTTTCCATCACCGGCTCGATGAGCGGAAACAAACGCGCCTGCTCGCGTGCTTCGGTCTTGAGTCTCTCTGCTTCTTCGAACGAAACGCCCAACGCGCCCGCAATCACAAGCGACAGGTGCGTGCCTCCCGTCGCCTCGTCGGCGGTGTAAACTACCTCTCCGTCGCGCAAAATTGCTACGCCGGTCGTTCCGCCGCCCACATCCACCACCGCGCCATCGCGGACGTGCAAAACGGCGTTCGCGGCAGTCGGCTCATCCACCTCGTTGCGACATTCCAGTTCGGCAGCTCGCAAAACATTGGCGGTCGCGCGCACTTCGGCGCGCGGCACGCCGGGCGGATACCCCGTCGCCGCATGGGTCAATTCAAAACCAAGACGCGCCTCGACCTGTCGCTTGAGCTCCCGGAGCAGATCAATTGCGCCGATAAAGTCCACGACCAGCCCATCCCGAACAACCTGCGCCATCCGCGTTGCGCCGACGAGCGGCTGATAATTCTCATCCAGCACCAGCAAAACCGTATACGCGGTGCCGAGGTCAACACCCACATGCACGTTCGCCGCCATCGCGCCGTGTGCCCGCGCGTCAAATACCTTTTTGTCGTGCTGCATCGCGCGTGCAGTCGCTTCGAGCAGTTTTTCCGCGTTCGGGTTCACGCCGCGCTCCCGCAGTCGCGCGTCCCGATTCTGACAAGCATTATCGCGTCCCCCGCACCATCGAACAGCCCCCGGCTTGGCGCGAGGACACATCGTTCAGACGCGCGTCGAGCCACCAGTCCCACAATGTTCGCCGTGACACCGAGTTATTCTCAATTCCCACCACCAAACCGGCAAGTCGAGTGCCACGCGCCAAAGAGTCAATCATACGCACGGGGTCTGTCGCGCCTTCCAACGTGCCATAATCCAGCGTCACATCCGCCAGGTTGGAATTCGAGCGCAAACTCGAATAGTCCGACAATACGGTGACGCGCGCATCCACTGCCCCACGCAAAACGTCGGCGGCGCGCTCGCTGTCGGTCACAACCGTAATCTGGGATGGGTTCGCCACCTCAATGAGCGTTTGCAGTCCCTCAACCCCAATTTCACCTGCTACAATCCATTTCCAACCGGAACGCGGGCGCAGCCAGACCAGCAGTGTCTGCAGGGCAGAATCATCCATCAGCTCTCGTTACCGGTTTTGTTTCGCCAGCAAATCGCGGATTTCGGTCAACAGCTGTTGGTCCACGGTGGGACCCGCCGGCGCCGCTTCCTGTTTCTTGTAGACCCGGTTAATCGCTTTGACAATCAAAAAGATGGCAAAACCAATGATCAGGAACGAAATGATGGATTGGATGAACGCGCCGTAACCAATCACTGCCGCCCCCGCTTCTTTTGCCGCCGCATACGTTTCATACGATCTGCCTGATAGATTGAGATACAGATTGCCAAAATCAATCCCTCCGGTAAACAACCCCAGAATCGGCATGATGACATCCTGGACAAACGAATTGACTACGGCGGTAAATGCCGCGCCAATTACAACCGCAACGGCGAGGTCCATAACATTGCCCCGCATGATAAATTCACGAAATTCCTTGAGCATGTCTCTGCCTCCCTATCTGCTCCACATATATTTCGAATCCGGGACCATCCATGCGGTCCACCGCGCTGGGGTCCGGCGACTGCATGCGTTTGTCCATCTTTTCGCAGTTTCAAAAATTAAAGCGAATCGCCAAGAACAACCCTCCGCCCAAACCGAGTATAACACTGATAGGGCGAATATAATCGCGTTGTTGCGGCGCGTTCCGCATCATCCGTACGCAGCGACTCGTTCCGGCGCGCAAATCCCCTGCAACCCATCCACACTTGCCGCGTTGCACGTTCGCTGATATTCAGCCGTCTCTTCCGCTCCCTTTCTGTCCCAATATTCCTCCAGTGTGGCGCGGTCACCCAGAAATTCATAGCGCGGCACACCATAACCACACGAATCAGAAATGCGCGTGAGGGTCACTCGAATGATCGAACGCATCCCCGGGCGCGGCTTGAAATTCTCCATCATTGCCTCAAATTCGGGCGTCCCTGCCGCAAACACCGTCCCGACCCCGTGCAGCCGCACGATGCGCGGCGCCTGCTCGAATGAGCAAAACATAAACACAATCCGACCATTCTCTTGCAAGTGCGCCACGGTCTCGATGCCGCTGCCCGTCAGGTCCAGATATGCGATCTCGTGGTCGTTCAAAATGCGCAGCGAGTCATACCCCTTGGGCGAACAATTCAGCAATCCGTCAGCTGCCAGCGGCGCGGTGCTCACAAAAAACATGTGTTGTTTTTCGATCCATGCCCGCAGTCTGTCATCAATTCGTTCAAAAACCTTTGCCATCTCGACTCCCTCTCAAATCACCCACACTACCTGTAATCTCCTTCGCCTCGGATCTGATTTCGTTCCAGACGCGACGCCAACTTGTCAATATTTGCTTGCGCGATCTCTTCCATCGAAAGATTCAATTCGGTCGCAATCTGGGCAAGATACCACATCACATCACCCAGTTCATATTTGAGCGCCTCGCGATCCGCATCGGAAATAACGCCCTGTTTGTCGCGAAAAATCTTTTTGACCTTGCCCGCCAGCTCACCCGCTTCGTTCACCAGTCCGAGCGTCGGATACACAATCGGATGGTCTGTTTGCACCCGATTCCAGGTGCGGCGCGACAAGCGTTGATATTCCTGAAATGATTCCACCCTTGCTCCTCACTGCGTCGTCTGCGCATACCCCACGATCAACTCTATCGCGCGCTCGAAATTCGTCTGGTCCAGCAGTTCGACGCGGTCTGCGTAGGTGTGCCACGTCTCGTCCAGATAATATATATCATCCGAAGGGCGTTGGTGCATGAATATTTTTTGACCCATCTCACACGCGAAACGGCTTATTGAGAAATATGTTCGCCCCAATAACGAATGGAAATTGGTCAAAAATAGGGAAAGCATCAGCAAAAAGCCGATTCATGCACCAAAGCCCATCCGAAGTGAAATTAATCGCATTCCAACCTTGCGCTTTCCAGTACGTCCCGTCCGAATTTGCCACCATGCGGTCAAATTCAGCCAGCGGCACAATCCATCTCAACCGCGCCAGCAGCCCGACGTCAGACTGTTGATATGTCGAGGCGGGTCCCAACGTTCGACCATCAAACACATATTCGCCCAGCAGCGGTATCGTAAACACAAAACCGCTCTTGTCCCCCAATGCCTGCGCCGCGATTCCCGCGCGTCCCATGCTGTCAAAATTCAAAACTTCTGCTACCCGCACCTTGTTCGTCGTGGCATATTCGTAAAAAGCTCGCGCGCCGAGCAGTCCGCGCTCTTCCTGACCGGTAAAGAGAAATGCGATCGGGCGGGCCGGTTTCGCCTTGTTCAACTCGTCTGCCGCGACCAGCAGCATGCACACTGCCGCTGAATTGTCCGACGCGCCCTCGTAACCCGGTTCGTCAAAAAACTTGTCATAGTGCGCCGAAAAAATCGTGTATGGTCCCTCATCACCAAACGGCGCGAAAATATTGTCGAATCCAGTGTCCACTCCATGCTCATTCCGAATCGGAAGCAATTCAAAAGAAATGTCGCGCGCCTGCAAAAAGTTTTGAATAAACTGCGCGCGCTGAGCATTCCGCAGCTGGACAAATTGGTAACAAAAACCAAATCGTCCATTCGCATCCAGGGGCTTGACGGGGGTCTCGCTGTATGTCGTCATATCCTGCAAATACAGGATGCCATCGTCCAAACTTGCCAGATTTAGAATCGCAACAAGCGCAAGCACGGCGACAAGACCGGTGCCAATCCACTTGACCGCGCGTCTCATTTTGGCTTGTCATCGCGCGGCGGCGTGGCGGTCGTCACGGGGACAAGGTCCAAAACACTCGCGGGGAGCGCCCGCTTGACGGCATCGAACGTCTCGGACACAACACGATTCTGATTGTTGACCGGGTCCTGGACCCAAAAGCTGATTTTGAGATTGGCGGCTCTGCCCGTGAGCGATTCGATCAGGACGCGGGGCGGCGGATTCTCCGAAATGCCTCTGATCGGTTTGAGCGCATCAAGAATTTGCTCGCGCACTCGTTCGAAATCGCTTTGCAAGTCAACACTCAAACTCAGCGTGCTTCGCAGCTGCGGCGACAACGAGTTATTGACGACCACACTGGTGATAATGCTGGAATTGGGCACAATCACCCGCCGCCCATCGAACGTATCGAGAAACGTGCCCCGCCAGCTCACCTCTGCCACAATCCCCTCGCTCGGACCGATGGCAATCCAGTCCCCGGGTTGAAACGGGCGCGTGCCCATGATCAGCAAGCCCGCCGCAAAATTCTGAATCAAGTCCTTGAGCGCAAAACCGGCGGCGATACCCAACAAGAGCACCGAAAGCCCAAATCCGCCCAACACCCAGATGACGCCCAGCCCGATAATAGAGTAAAAAGCCAGCTGCAGCAGAACGAGCTTGACGCCCGGGTCCATGCCGGAACGGTCCAACAGACGCCTTATGACCGAGCGCGCCAGCCGCGCCACAAAATAAACGACGATCAGAATGACGATCGCGCGCAAAATATTGCCGGGCGACAAATCAACATCGCTCGGCAGTTGCGCGGCGGAAACTCCGGCAGCTGCGAGGAGTTGCGAGAGGATCTGAGAGGGGTCCATTACCGGGTCTATGGGCTATTTCAGTCTTAGCGAGATCGTCTGTCCATCACGCTGCGGCACGATTGTGGTAAAAAAGGAATCATCATTCATCAACAAGCGCGTGGTCTCTCGCACCGCCTTTGTCTCTGCGTCGTTCTCTTGCAGCACCCGCCCATGCCACAACATATTGTCATAGATCAATATGCCGCCCACGCGCAGCTTGGCGTGCGCGACCTCGACCACTTTCGGATACGAGCGCTTGTCAATATCGCAAAAAATGACGTCAAAGGGTCCGCTGTATTTCTTTGTGATTTCCAGCGCATCACCGACGTTAAACTCGACCCGGTCCAGCATCCCGGCGCGCGCGAAATAGCTACGGGCGCGTTCTTGATTCTCCTGCTTGCCCTCGGTCATGATGACCTTGCCGCCCTCACCGACCGCCAGCGCAAACCAGAACGCCGAATAACCAAATCCCGAACCAAGTTCCAGCACGTGTTTCGCGTTAATGCTCCTGGCAAGAAAATAGAGCAAACGCCCCGCTTGCGCGCCAATGATCGGAAACTCGAGCGAACGACCATAGTCTCCCATTTCCCGCAAGAGCGGGTTTTCTTCTGCGAGTGTTTGTTCGAGATAGTCGTTGATGCGCGGATGCACAATGTCCAGGTCTGCCATTTGTCAGTCCAATCCACAGCGCGCACAGGTAACGTAGGCGCGTCGCAAGATCTTGTTCCCCTTGCCGTCATGCTCGATATAATAGGGTTTGCGCTGTGTAACCAGATACTCGATGTCCGCCTCATCGCGAGGCGATGCCTCATAGATGCGTTCGCGTTCCGCCAATTTTTCCACATGGTCGCGAATCGCGCGCACATCGCCATGTCCCGCGCGGTAAAAGCCCGAAAACGCCACCGCGCCCTCGGCGTCCACATTAAGCGTCAGACCGCCCTGGACCGGCACCAGCGCGCCGTTGGCGGCGCCATATCTTTTGCCTTTGAGCGGAATGAGCCGCTCGGCGCGGTACTGCACCACACGTTCGTCATCAATTCGTCCCAACTCGCGCGCATAGACCATCTCTTCGCCGCGCAGGCGCAGCGCTCTCTGCAATTCCGCGGGCGGCATCTGCTCAGCCGTTGTGCCCGCCATGCTCAACATGCCCCGACCAATGGGCGACACCTTGTCGGGAGCATGACGAGAAGACGGTTTGAACATTTCCGCATCTTTGACCAGCAGAATTCGACGGTTCGAGAATATCTTTTTCAAGATTCCAAAATACTTGCCCTGAAACAATTGCTGCTCGGCTTTGAACATGGACATTGCCATGACTCGAAAGACAGCATCCCCCGGCGGCGCAAGCATCAGCGCAGTCGCCACCATCAAGCCCACATCGTCACGCGCCCCGCACAACGCATCATCCGCCGACAGTTTGGGATCTGCTTTGCGCCGCGCGTTATAGAGCTCGACAAAAATCTGATAGACCGCGCCGCTATACACGCGTGAAAAGCTGTGAGACTCGGAGGACAGGCGGATCGAAGGGGCGGTCGCGGGCAAATTCCACGTTTCCCGATACCGAAAAGTGTTGACCAGGTCCCTCAAGAACGTCGCCCCCGCCGCATCCTTGCCTCGTTCCAGATACAGCGCTCTGCCCAGCTGTTCGGCAAGCCGGGTCACATTGCTGCTCCGGCTCAGGTCCTCGTTCGTTTCTTTGAGCAAGCGTTCGCGTACCGAGGGGAATTGCAGTGTGGTAAAAAGCGCCGTAAGATCGCCAAACGCTTCATGAAACGCGCTCGTCTCGGGATGGATGGACGACCAATAATCGGGATGATGCGCGTCCAGAATCGCATGTCCGCACTCGTGCGCCGCCACATCAGAGGATTCGCTTGTGTACAACACGCGCTGGGTTTTCGCTTCTGTGGCAAAAAAGAACCGTAACGTCTTGCGGTCATAGGACGCATTCAAATCGCGTCCCGCGCGCGGGTCCACCGCCAGTACCGGCCCCGAGACCCACTCAATCTCCCTGTCAAAAAAACCCGCCCACACATCATACGCGTGCGTGAGAATCACGAGCAGGTGGGACGCCTGAAACTCGACCGAGCCGGGCTGCAGCCCCCCGAGCTCTTGCCCTTTGGGTAATCCGGGGATGGCAAATCGCCCCGCGCTCTTGCCCACGCCGCTCACCTCAGGCGCGTCGCCGGGACCACCGGGATCGTTCAAGAACGCGCTGAATTTGCGCTCAAGAGGCATTTCAACGTTCCTTCAAAAAGGGTAGACCTGCGTGCATTCGCAGTCAGGCAATCCAAGCGCGCTTGAGTTTACGGTTGCCCTGCGCATCCTCTTCCAGGTACCACGATTTGCCCTGCTCGCGCAATTGTTCAAGGTCAACGTGCTCGCCGCGTTTGGCGACATACACGTGTCCACCGGCGACCAATTTGTTCAAATGGTCGCTGATCGCACGCACCTGCTCGGGTTCTGTCGGCTTGACATTACAAGTCACCAGAATGCCGCGCGCATTGAACCTCAGATCGCCGTACGAACTCACTTCTACGCAGATGTCCTGCGCGTCGCACAGCTCTTGATTTTCAATTTTCACCGCGTGCGTGTACGAGAACGTAATGCGCGTCCCCCGTGAGGTCTTGCGCACATTTTCCACACGCACTTGCGCATCGGGGGGTAAATCAAGCGCCGGACGCGCCCGTTCCAGAACTTGGGGCGCGTCCTGAACTTGGAAATTTTCGGGCAAAGAGAGTTCCATTTCCGTTCCATGCGTACGCCGTTCACTCGCGGTCGTCTCGTCCCCTTTTTTCTCGCGCGGGAACACAAGACGTTGAGAGTATGTGTGAAACGGAATCGCTGCCTGCCTGCGTTCGCCTAGACGCGTCCGCCGACCGCGCCCTTGCTGTTTTGCGGCAGTATCATTTCGACGCTTTCGTGCGGGCGCGGAATGACATGCACGCTCACCAGTTCGCCGACACGCTTTGCCGCGGCGGCGCCGGCGTCCGTCGCGGCTTTGACCGCGCCGACATCACCGCGCACCATCACGGTCACAAATCCACCGCCAATGTATTCACTGCCAATCAACACAACATTTGCGGCTTTGACCATCGCATCCGCCGCCTCGATCGAACCGACCAGCCCTTTGGTTTCAACCATGCCCAGGGCAATCATGTTGGGGTCTGCCATCTTTTTGTTCTCCTCTACAGCTCCTGCTCCGCGGAGCGTTTCAGTGTACACGGGTGTTTCATGCGGTGGCGGGACGCTTGTCCCCGAAACTATCCCCGCGCTCTCGTTCGGTTTTGCCTTACGTCTCGTCGCGCGCACCGCACGCGCCGCCGATTTGTCCTGTGCTTTTTTGCGAGCCATCTTTTTATGTCGGGCGGTTGATGCGAATCAACTGGCCCGTCGTATCCCCGACCAACTTCAACTCTTTATCAATGCGCAATGCCAATTCCAAAAATCCGGATCGAATGTACAAACGACAATGCCAAAATGGCTCAGTGTTTCCTTGTGCAGCTTGATGAAATGACGACGATTCATTGTCACAAGGGCACGTTTTTCGGCTACCGCATACTCCAACACCTCCGGGTCCGGAATGCGCAGACCCGCTCTGCCGCTTGCCAAGCTGGTGAGAACATCATGCCCCAACCTTTGCGGCTCCACCACGGCGGGGAGTGGAAAGTTCTCGTTTGAATACAGGCGCGACATTATTATGCGCTCTCATTTTCCTCGATTTGTCTCGCTATCTCCGTCGCATACGATCGCGCATACGCCCACGCATTCGCCAGGTCCACCGCGCGCAAAGAAGGATGACTTTGCAGCAATACTGCTTCGCTCGTCCCGAGACGACGCGCCTGAACAAGCAACCAGACCGGTATCCTTGTGCGAACAATGCAAGCTTCGCCGCCGCTGACATTGGGATCGATTTCAATGCCCGGAAATGCCTCGCCCAAATCGCGAACCACCCACTGAAGCACTTGGGCTTTTTCGCCGCGCGTCAATTTCGACAACAGTTGCTCTACTTGCTCCAAAACATCCATCGTCACACCTTATTTCCTCAACTCTGCCAACACTCGGTTCACAATCTCTTCAATCTGCGCGTCGCTTGGGCTGCCTGCCGCGCCCGCCCCGGACGATTCCATGCCCGGAACGCTCGGCTCGGGTTTCCACTCCCTCACGCCCCATGCCAGGCGCTTGATATTCAATACATGTTTGACCGTAATATTGTCGCTGTACACCCCGCCGCCGATGCCGCCCGTTGCCAGTGTCATGGACGGGTCCAGGTTTGTCGTGTAACCAACCGCGCCCATCGTCGCCATAGTATTTACGAGAATGCGAAAAGCGGGTTTCTCCAACCCAAACGCCATGATAATGTTTTCATCGCGGCAATGGATAGACAGCGTGTGTCCGTCACCCCCAAATTTCAAAAGTTCGATGCACCGCTCGCAACCTCTTTCCCAGCCGTCCGCGACATACCATCCCAAAACGCTCGTCAGTTTTTCACGCGACAACGGGTAATCCGGACCCACCCCTTTGAGGCGCGCCACCAGGACCCGGGCGGCAGACGGGACCGTTATGCCCGCCATTTGCGCCAGTGCTTGCGGTGACTTGCCGACCGCTTTCGGATTCGGCAACCCATCGGCGCGATGAATGATCTTGGACATTGCCGCGGTCTGCGCCTCGTCCATAAAACAAGCGCCGCGCTTTTCCATCTCTATTGCCAACTGCTTTTCAATCGGCGCGTCTGCCACCACCGCCTGTTCCGTCGCGCAGATGGTTGACCAGTCGAATGATTTGGAATTTACAATCTCCTCGGCGGCATGCGCAATGTCCGCACTGCGGTCCACATACGCCGGCACATTGCCCGGACCTACGCCGATGGCGGGCTTGCCCGAACTATGCGCCGCGCGCACCACCGCCTCGCCGCCCGTCGCGATCAACATGCTCACCGCCCAATGCTTCATCAATTCATTGAGCGCAGGAATCGTCACGATCGTCAAGCAGCTGACCAAACCTTTGGGCATTCCGGCGCGCTCGCCCGCCTCTGCCATCACGCGCACCGTCTCGCTCGTGCATTTGACGGCGGAAGGATGCGGCGAAATCACCATCGCGTTGCGCGCCTTGACCG
This sequence comes from Anaerolineae bacterium, assembly GCA_020851635.1. Taxonomy (GTDB): domain Bacteria; phylum Chloroflexota; class Anaerolineae; order UBA4142; family SHND01; genus SHND01. The sequence goes on along the minus strand of JADZCJ010000046.1, from coordinate 93,685 downwards.
CAATCAGCGCCTTGAACATGGCTGTAGATGTCGGATTGGTCGAAGGCGTAAATCCTGCCAGCACGCCCACGGGCCAGCCGATTTCGACGATCTTTTTTTTGTCGTCGCGGTTGATGACGCCCACCGTTTTGGTATCCTTGATGGAATCCCACAACAACTTGCTGCTCAGATGGTTCTTGACCACTTTGTGCGCGGGCACGCCATAGGTAGTCTCGTCCACAGCCATTTGTGCCAACCGCACCGAATCGTTATACGCCGCCTCTGCCATCGCCGCGCACACGCGGTCTACCTGCTCCTGCGAGAAATGAAAAAATTCGCGCTGTGCATTGCGCGCCGCGATCGCGAGATCTCGGACTTGTTGAATCGAGCGCAAGTCAGTGTCAATTTCAGCCATCGTTTACCCTTTAGAATTTTAGCGGATTTCTTGTCACATCCAGCACCGCTTCTTGAAACGCGACACAAGCCGCGCGGGTCGCCGCCTGGTCGCCCGTCAAGAGCGCGCCGGAAAAGTTCGTCTCGCTTGGGGGACTGAACCACACGCGCAGCGTCACATTGGCCGCCTTGAGTGCCGCGTCAATCCCAAATGTCGCTTCCAATGGCGGCGCAATCAGATACGCCATGGGAGTGCCTTGCGGCACCCCGGCAGTTTGGCTCAAATAGCTCCCCGTGCGCGAGATATTGTGCGCAAAAAAAGCAATCGAGTTGTCATCGTTCGCCGAATAAAAATATGCCTCGTCGCGAATGTATGCAAGCGCGGCGTTCAATCCCGCGCGCACTTCGGCGGGATCGGGTCCTGCCAGAACCGCAATGATTTCGCCCGAGAGCGGACCCGGCGCATTCCCCGAACCGGCATAAAACGACTTTGCATACGCCACCCGCACATCCGCCTGCTTGGTCGCCTCGTCCATCGCCGCATATGTCACATCGTCAATGTCCGCCGTCAAAAAGCCGATACACCGCTCGGAATCCCGCAAATTCAGCTTGTCGGCAAATCCGCCGTCCACGTTCGGGATAATTCGCACGGCGAGCACATTGGCTTTGATGGGATCGAGGACGCTCATACAACCGTCTCATTCTCTCCCGCCGTCAATAGCGGCGGTTCTTGTTTCTTTTTGCCAAAAGGCAGTCTCGGCGCCTGGAGTTTTGGCGCTTGTACTTTGGGCGCCCTTTCCCCCAGCGATACTGCCAGGTTTTTTCCCCGTTCCAACGCCTGCTTGAAAAAGCCGTCAATGTCCTCGCGCTTGATCTCGCGCCCTGTCTCGTACCATTGCAGCGCCGCTTCGCCGATTGCATACGTTCCCGCATACGCGATCGCCACCTTTGGCAAGATCCCAAAACCGGGAATCAGTCCGATCAGTTGCCGCGCGATCGTGCGCCACACAAAACCGAAACCGATGGTCGAACCGAACGCGGCGAGATGGTCCTGCCAGCGCGGCGATAATCCGAAAATCAAACCGAGACGGTACACCATGAACGCCTGTGCCTTGGTCAAAATGATCATGTCAGCGACGTTAAAGGGGATGTTCAGGGCAGGCACGACCTCCGCGACACCGGTGCTAAACGAGTACCCCGCATTCGCAAAAGAAGTTTCGCTCACAATGGCGCGCGCCACCGGCAGACGAAACAGCGGATAATTCCGCGCCAGCGCCAACCTGCGCTCGGGCATCAACTGAAGCACTGCGGTCACAAAATGCTTTTCCAAAAATTCACGCCTGTTCACTTCGCCTTCCAAAACGCGCGCCCCCATCCATTCGTTGATCGGCAGCAATGCGGGCCCGCTCTGGGGGCGATTAAAGATTACAACGATCTTTTTGTCCGTGGCAAGCCACTTTTCAAATGCTGCCTTTTCCGCCCGGTTTGCGGGGCGCGGTTCGCTCAGCACAAACACCACCAGCTCGGCGCGTTCCGCCAACACCGCATCCTCGATCGTCGTCAGAATCGGACCCGCCATCGCATAACTCGCGTCATCTTGTGGCAGGGGACGCGGCGCAAGATAGAACGCGGTTGCCAAATCGCGCGCCCCACTCGCCGCGTCGCCCACGATCGCGACCCACGACTGTTGCTGTGCCTCATCTGCAATCGCTTGCAGATCAATCTCGCGAATGGTATTGAATATCGCGCCTAAATCAGAGAAACCGGCCACCTGGACCTCACGCTGCTAATTTGCCTCGCCTTGCTCGATCAGTTTGAGTCTGATTCCACTCGCCTGATGCTTGAGCATCCGTTTTATATATTCTACCACGTATGCCCCTGCCTCGAGTGGGTTTGTGCCCCCGTTGAAAATATTGCACACCACATCGCGGTCCGCGTCCGTCGAATCCGGCTGCGGGCGATAGCCCAGATACGCGCTCATCGCCTCGGCGCGCCCGAGCCCGGGCCGTTCGCCAATGAGACATACGACAACCCTGGCATTCACTACAACGTTCACCTCGTTCAACAATCCGACGCGCCCATATTTCACATAAAATGGCGTGCCCATTTTGAGTCCGGCTTGCTCCAGTCCCTGTCCAATCACCGGAAGAACATCCCGCAAATTGTGCTCGATGGCAGTCGCCGACAATCCGTCGGCAGCATACACCTGCACATCTGGATTTTTGACGCACCGCTCCTGCAGGGTCTTGACTGCCGCATCCGAGAGCTTGCGCCCCAAATCCGGGCGCAACAAATATTCTTGGCGGCTGCTTGCCTGCGACTGCACCTGGAACAAATTGAATTGCTCCAAAAGAGAGGGGTCTATTTCTTTGAACAGCGCGTCTTGTGTGACCGCGTGGTCTGCCCAAAAGACAAGCTGCGGAATGTTGCGATAGCGCGGTCCCGCGTGTCCGATGCCGATGCGCGCCGGCGTCGTTTGCATCAATGCCCTCAACACCTCGGGCTTGCCCGGCTGCTCTACATAGGACCGCGTGCGAAACGCGGGCGTCGTAATGTCTGCCAGGTCCAGCGACAACGCACCCTCTGCCCTTCCGGACATGCGCGCGCCAGCAGCGGTCACACCCTGTTTTTGCATCTCGGCGACCACTGCGTCAATGATTGTGTCAATCTGTTGTGATGTCAGCATCTCGATCATCTCACAAACAGTGTGGCGTCACCCGCCCTGTCCGTCAACTGCAGCTTGTCCTTGTCCCACAATCCCAGTTCGACCAGCCACGCTTCAAATTCCGGCAAGGGGCGCAGTCGCAAAATTTGTCGCAGCGACGGCGCATCATGGAACGAATTCGACTGGTACGACAGCATCGGGTCATCGCCCATCGGCAAGCCCATGAAATAATTGCATCCCGCGGCGGCAAGTAGAATCGAGAGATTTTCGAGCGAGTTCTGGTCGGCGCGCGCATGATTTGTATAGCATGCGTCACAGCCCATCGAAATCCCTGTCAGTTTCGCGCAAAAGTGGTCTTCCAGACCCGCCCGCGTGATTTGTCGCGCATCATACAAATATTCGGGTCCGATAAACCCGACGACCGAATTGACCTGAAACGGCGCATAGCGTTTCGCGAGACCATAGCACCGTACCTCTAACGTCAATTGGTCCCAGCCATAATGCGCATCCGCCGACAGCTCCGCACCCTCACCCGTTTCAAAATACATGTAATTCGGACCGGGCACGACCGCGTACTTTTTCGCAATCTCGTACGCCTCGTCCAACATGCCCACTGAGATTCCAAAAGAATCGTTCCCCTTTTGCGAACCGGCGAGCGACTGAAAGACAAGCCCCACGGGGGAACCGCGCTTCATCGCCTCCATTTGCGTCGTCACATGCGACAGGACACAGTTTTGCGTCGGAATCTTCCAGTCCTGAATCACCTTGTAACTCATATCGAGCAGACGCTGGACGCTTGCGAGCGAATCGTCTACGGGATTGATCCCAATCACCGAATCGCCCGAACCATACGACAGTCCTTCATAAATCTCGGCGCGAATCCCGTCGGGATCGTCCGTGGGGTGATTCGGTTGGTTGCGTGACGCGAGCGTTCCCATCAGCCCCATCGTATTGTTTGCATGCGTGACTACCCGAATCTTGGATGCCGCCAGCACGAGGTCCATATTCGACATGAGCTTGGCGACTGCCGCGATCATTTCGCTCGTCAGCCCCTGTTGCGCGCGGTGGATATCCTCATCCGTCGTGCGATTATCCAAAAGCCATTCGCGCAGCTCTCCCACCGTCCAATTCCTGATATCCGCATACACATTTTGAGCGACCGCGTCCAAAATCACGCGCGTCACCTCATCCTGCTCGTATGGGATGACCGGGTTTTCATACAGCGCCCACAATGGGACCTCACTCAGGACATATTTCGCCGCGGCGCGCTCAATCGCCGAGGACGCGGCGACCCCTGCCAGATGATCGCCCGATTTTTCCTCGTTCGCCTTGCCCATCACCTCGCGCAAGTCGCGAAATTCATAGGTCTTGCCAAAAAGTTTACATCGCAGCAGCATGATCTTGGACACTTGGGGCGCCCACGCTTGCTTGCGCCTGACATATTACCTTGCTTGAAATTGACCTCGTCTGCCACAATCCCATTCTTGAGCGCCGCTCATTTGATGAGTTCGTAATCTGTTGCCCACCCTTTTTCTTCCACTTGCCAGTTGGTGCTGTTCCCCATTTTGCGGATCGAAATATGTGTCATGGGGGTGTGGGGCGTCGCTCCGTGCCAGTGCCACACGCCCGCAGGAATGGTGATCACCTCTCCCGCGTTCACCAGTGTAACACCCTTTTCGTCGCCATACGCACACGTTCCCTCGATTACGTGCAGCACCTGGTCCACATCATGGATGTGCGGTCGCGTCCGCGCCCCCGTGGTGAACCAGACTGCGAGCAATTCCACCTCCGGGCTATCCCCTGCCCACACCAAGCGCTTGAGTGTCACATCCCCCGAAAACTCGTCATCCTTGCCTTTGTACGGCGTATGCAATTGGTCATGTCCCGGTTCGTCTTTGCTGATTTTGATTGGTGTCACGTGATTATTCTCCTCTCGAGCGGCACCACAGTCCGCTTTTTGCGTTTCGGCGCCTGCATGTTCCCGGTCTGATACACATAATCTGCCCAGCGGTCTGTCTCGGTCGTAAAACCAACGTGATGACCCAAACGGTCCATCGCCACCAGATTCATTCCCGGCGGAAAGGGCACTGCCAGCGCGCGCAAATCTTTCATTGCCTGCCGCGCCGCCTGCCGCAAACCCATTCCCATTTTCATGTACAGCACAACGGAATGAGCCGTGCTGCTTCGCATCGCCATTTCACCATACCCTGTACAGGCGCACGCGCCATAGCGATTGTCGCAATAGTTGCCCGCTCCGATGATGGGCGAATCGCCCACGCGTCCGGGATATTTCCACGCCCAGCCGCTCGTGCTGACGCCGCTCGCCAAATTGCCCGCCCCGTCCAACGCAATCACATTCGTCGTCCCGTGCGGTGTCTCGTCCCCATATTCTTCCGCAGTTGCCGCAATCTCCGGGTCATTGGTTGCGCGCATCACCAATTCCCGCATGGTATCGTAGCGCTGGCTGTCGCTGATCTTGGCTTTATAGATGGCGCGTGCCTCGTCACTCAGCAGATTTCGCTTTTTCATCCCCAACTCGCGCGCAAACCGTTCCGCACCCCTGCCCGCCAACATGACGTGCGGCAAACGCTCCATGACCCCCCGCGCTATCGAAATCGGATGCTCATAGTTATGGACCGCGCACACCGCGCCCGCCGCGAGCGTCTTGCCATCCATAATGCTCGCATCCAACTCCACTTCTCCCAAAATGTTCGGCAGCCCGCCATAACCGACACTGTGGTCCTCGGGGTTCGATTCGACGTGATGAATCACGGCTTCAACCGCATCGAGCGCACTGCCTCCCCGGCGCAATATCTCCATGCCCTCGGCAAATCCAACCTCTGCATTGCCGGAACCAATCAACAGCATCTGCCCGCCTCGGTCCAAGCCCCCAAAAATGCGCGATCAAAAAGACGGTTCTGCATCATTTCTCCTACCGATAAAACACCAATGTCTTGACGCTGAGCGGCACCACACGCCCATCCATCATCGGTGAACCGATGTCAATAAAATCTCCTTCGTCGAGCCCCACCTGGTCAATGGCGAGCAGCGCGCGCTGCGGCGCGAGACTCTTGACCGCTTGTCCCAGACTCGCCGCATAATCGCGTCCCAAAATCAAGATCAGCGGGCGGTCCGCCGGCAGTTCTGCCGCCGCATGTTCCGTCAGCCCTTGCGCCAAATTCTGCAGCTGCGAAAAATCCAGTGTCCCGCGAATGTCCAATGCAAGCGCCGCGTTTTCGGAACGAGGGTCAACCTCCATCCGCGCCATCGCCTCGCGGATCGCCTGCGGAATCCCGGGCATGCTTCCCAAATACGGACGCACGACCGGCACATTCTTGATGGGCAGAATCTCTTTCTCCGCCCAAATCGTCGAACCGGAGAGCGTCACCGTCTGCGAACTTGCGCCGATTACCGTCGCACGGATGGTTTCGGGCGGCTCGACCGTTTCCATTTGTTGAATCGTCGTGTTTTCTCGCAAGCACAGCCCAAACAAAGGACCAATATCGCCGTGCCTTGTCACTTCCTGGAGCGTCACATGCTTGATCGGGTGATAAAAATAATGCCCGACGCCGCCGCTGAAAAACAATTTCGTGTTCCGCCCATCTATCCTCATCGGCGGGGTGAGCATCACCCGATGCGCCAGCGCGGACTCGCGACCTTCTATCAGTTCGACGGTCAAGCTCGCCAGCGCGTTACAAAACTCGGTCAAGGGTCCCAGCTCGGCGGAACCTCCAACCGCAATCGGCAGATTGTGATGTTGGATGATCTTGTGCGCGGGATCGGCGATATGCCGGATTTGCATCGTGTTGGGGTCAACCTCGATAATCCGCCCCCCCACGTTCATCGCCGCCGCCGCCAGCGTATTCCCCAGCTCAAAGACGGCGCTGTTGGCGCTGCCGCCGCCGATATCCACGTTCGTCACGCGCGCATAGTGTTCGCGCGAGTACGCGGCCGCCCCACTTCCCCGCCCTGCCATTTGCGCCTCCAGTCGCGGACCTGCCACCGTTACCACAAACTCGCCCGCATATTTGCCAAGCGCCTGCAAAATCTCGGCGGCATTTTCTTTTTTTGCGATTTCGCCCGTCACGATCACGGCGCCGGTTTCGACTTGGGCGGGGGCAATGTCTGCCTTGTCATATTCTCGTTCGACAATGTGTTCCAGTGCGCGCACGTCAACACGGTCACGCGTGGCAAGCGGCGTCAAATAAATCTGCGATTGATAGAGCACGTCGCGGTCACCGATTCCGATGCGCGGCGTCTGCGAAGATGGGGCGATATTTCTCAGATGGATGCGCGAGAAAACGATTTGAGTTGTCGTCGTGCCAACGTCCAGCCCGACGCTCAGCAAACTGCGAGATGCTGCCATCGTTACTTTTTGAACGTAATTTTCCCTTCCACGGCAAGTTCATCAATAATCGCCATAATCACGGCATCCGTGGGGGTTTCTTTGGTTTGCTGAGTGAGGCGCGCGCTCGAGCCCTGCGCAATGAGGACCAAATCGCCGATGCCCGCATCTACGGTATCCACCGCGGCAATCGGCTTGCCCACGACCTCGTTCTCGGTGGTAGCTTCACGCACAATGAGGATTTTCCGACCGGTGAGTTTGTCGTCCTTGATCGTCGAGACCACAGTGCCGACAACGCGTGCAATCAACATAAGAGGAAAGGGGCAAGACAGGGAGTGATGGCGCGTCTACGCCGGCGCGGCTGCGCCAACTCACTCCCAAATCGTCCCCGCAGATTCACTGCTCAAGATTATAGACGAGCAAAAAAGTGTTGGCAATAGGGTCATGCGGCAAACTCTTGTACGAGCCATGTTTCGCCCACAGAACGCTTCCAACGGGCAAAATCGCGCAGCGATTCGGGGGTCGGCTCGACGACGAGCGCACAATCTGACGCCCACTCCAACAATTTCCAATCACCCACACTGTCACCCGCGCAGAAATTGGGAATGCGGTCCCGCATGACAAACCTCTGAAAAGCGTCCAACTTGCCATCCCCCCACGAACAGGGCGGTTCCAACGCCGCGCGGATGCGCCCATCCACAACCGCGCGCCGCATCCCTATGATCTGTCGTGGCGCAAGAAAATAGCGCTCTGCAAACGCTTCGATCTCCCACTGCGGCGACGCCGTGATCACAAACACTGCCCAGTTCGCCGCGCGCATTTCATACATCAATTCACGTATTTCGTTCCGCACGCGCAGCCCGCGCGCAAGCGAGAGCGTCATATCTGCATCCGCGTCCATCGCCCGCATCAGCCGCGCGCGTTCCAGGTAATGCACCCCCGACAGATTTTGCTCGACCGCCGCCGCGCCGACATGCCCATCGCGGACCCTTGCAGAATGTGACATGTGTCCGGGATGCGCCAAACGCTCGTCACGCAGGGGCTGCGCCAATTCTCGCGCAATCACGCGCCGCGTATACTCGCGCACCTCTCCCGGTGTCCATCCGATAAATGCGCCCGAGTCCCACGCCCACGCCTGATTGTCATCCTCGCTCTCGTGCAGCGCCCAGCGCGTCCGCTCGAGCTCGAAACGCAATGCCGCCCGCGTTTCTCGGGACGGGCGCGCCCAAAACAGTTCCACGCACTCGAGAATACGCGTCGGCACCGGAATTTCCTCAACCCAATCAGGAAATTCGGGATGGTCAAAGCGAAATGCAAGATCGCGGCACAACTGGTGAAACACTGCGTTCGCCGTGTCGCCGCCGATACAGGTGTGGTCCCAATCAAAAATCGCAATCGGCTGGCGTTTGAACCCGCGCGCCAACAACGCTTCCAGCGCCGCGCGATTCTCATCCGTCCATCGCCCGCTCAGTCGCATCTCTGTGCCTCGATCTCCGATCTCTATTCTCCACGCGTCGCCCTTTGACGCATCTCGGATTGCGCGGTCCCCTGGTGTCTCTAGCTCTGGTCCCTAAACTCTAATCTCCTTCGCTCCTCTTCCATCGCCAACAAATTGCCTTTTGCCCGCGCCAGCACGCGCGCGCGTTGGTCATCATAATCCGAGCGATACATTGCTCCGCCCGCGCGTTCGCGTTTGAGCGTTTTGAGCTCTTCCAATGCCGCGTCGCGCTCCCTCAACAGCTCTGTATACCTCGTCACATCAGGCGCATTTCCATTCATATCAAACGCTTCCCACAAAATACGTCCCTGATTGTTTTCGGGAATGGCGCCGCCCAAAAGCACAGCGAGGGTCGGCGCAACATCCACCAGCTCACACAGGTCCAGCTCGGCGCCCGCCCGAACGCCCGCGCCGCTCAAAAGCAAAGGAATGTGCCGCTCGGTCTTGGACCACGCCCCATGATACCCCTTCAAGCTCTTGGAAGTATCAAACATATAGCCATCACGCAGCTGGAACACATTCTCGCCCCAGCGCGGACCATACGCCCCCAACAGCTCCAGCTCGTCCCGCGCATAGATATCGTCAACGCTCGAATCATTCATTAGCGTTTCGAACGTCGCATCGTCAAACCCGCGCGGCGACAGGGCAACACGTCCATGCGGCAGCGCGCCAACCTTTTCCGCCATCGCCGACGGCGTCATTTCATTGATCTGCATCATGCCGTGGTCCGCGTTCACCAGAACGACCAGGTCGCCATCCATGTTCTTGTCCGCATACGCGTTCAAGAGCCGCCCGACCATTTCATCCATCTGTTGAATCGCAAATAATGTATCATCTGCTTCGGGTCCATACAAGTGTCCCGCCGAGTCGGCAACATAATAGACCACATGCAAATAATGCGGCTCCCATTCGTTGATGGCAGCCAGCGCCCGTTGGTTAATGTCAAGATAGTCCTGACCAAACACCCCTTCGGTCTGCATCATGTCCGCGCCGCGCAAAAAGCGCGACCCGATCCCCGCCGACGTTATCCCGCGCGGTCGCCACGCCTCGGCAATCGTTTCCGCGCGCATCAGCCCTTCGCTAAATTCCAGCAGCCGGTTGCCGTACGCATCCAGCATCTTGGGATACAAAAATTCGTGCGTCCCCACCCGCGCGCCGGTCAGCATGGACGTGTGGGAAGGTCCCGTAATCGTTGGAAAAATCCCACTGGCATTCTTGGCGCGCACGCCCCGTTTTGCCAACGCGTCAAAATTTGGCGTATCCGCCAGCTCCATCGCCCGCGGCGTGATGCCATCGGTCAGAATGTGCAGTGCCCGCGTCGGCGCGCGCCTGAGAAAATCCCGCGGCGCCGGTTTATATTTGACCTTGTCGAGTGAACGCAATAATGTGAGAACTTCGGGTGTTAGTGATAGCATGGGTCAGGTCTCTGTCTCCCTATAACAGTATAGTAATGCCCAGCGCAATAATAATAAAATTCCCCACAAAGCTCGTCCACACTCGAAACCCCGGCGGCATGTGCCTGTGCGCGAGCGCGCCGATGGCGGCAAGCAAGGACTGCCACGACCACGATGCCAACGCCGCTCCGGCAACAAACGCCATTTTTTCTACGGTTCCGGGCGCTTGCCCCACCGTGCCGCCCAAAATCAACGCCGCAAAATACGCAATCGTCGCCGGATTCAAAATCGTCAACGCCAGCAAGGTCACATAGGTCTGATACACGTTGGCATTGACCGCCCGGACGCCCACATTCCGGCTCTCATTGCGAGCTCGCCATGTCCTGTACAGCCCCGCCGCGCCCATCGCGACCAAAAACGCCGCACTCGCCAATTTGAGCGCCGGCGCAATCGGGTCGAGCAGCTGCGCGACCGCCACCCCCAGTGTCACTGCGATCGTCGCATAAATCAAATCCGCCGTCGCCGCACCCGACCCTGCGGCAAAACCGTGCCAAAACCCTCGCTTTAGCCCCGTTTCAAGAATCAGGATTGCGATTACGCCAACCGGAATCGCAATCGCGTACCCCGCAATCGCGCCACCGACAAAAGAATTCCACATACTGGCTCTGCTATGCTGTAGATTTTATGCAAAAAAAAGAAAGGCGACACAGCGCCTTCCCTTCTTTTCAACCTTTCGCAGCGTTGAAATTCATTCCGTGCCGGCATGGATCGCGCCACTCGACTGAAGAATCAAGACCGCGTCTCGCGGAAATTTCACAGTGATCTTGTCGTCGCGGCGCGGCAACGACAGATTGGGGTTGTTGAACACATCAAAAGAGATGACGCTGTCGCGCAGCCGCAACCGGGTCCGCACGATCGAACCCAAAAACGTGCTGTCCTCCACCGTCCCGGACAGCTGCTCCTCTCCGCCATCGTCCAGCCCGATCATTTCGGGGCGCAGCGCCACCGCAACCGTTTCGCCCGCCATCTTGTCTATCGCTTTGGCAATGTGAACGGTCTGACCCTCCAACTCGAGCTTGCCGCCGGCCGGGTCGAGCACCCGGGCTTGAAGCTGATTCAACGTGCCGACAAATGATGCCACGAACTGCGTCCTGGGAAAGTTATAGATTTCGAACGGCGTGCCAACCTGCTCCATCCGTCCTTCGCTCATCACCACGATGCGGTCGGACAGCGACATGGCTTCTTCCTGGTCGTGCGTCACATAGATCGTCGTAATGCCCAAGTGTTGTTGAATCGAGCGGATTTCATGACGGAGTGAAACTCGGATTTTTGCGTCGAGCGCGGACAGCGGCTCATCGAGCAGCAAGACCTGGGGTTGAATTGCCAGCGCGCGAGCAAGCGCCACACGTTGCTGCTGCCCGCCCGACAATTGATACGGGTACCGCGCGCCCAGTTGTGGCAGATGGATCAACCGTAGCATCTCTTCGACCCGCTTGCTTTTCTGCTCTTTGGACTTGCCGGACACCTGCAAGCCAAACGCAATATTGTCCGCAACCGTCATGTTCGGGAACAAGGCGTACGACTGAAAGACCATGCCGACGTTGCGCTTGTTGGGGGGACGATTCGAAATATCCACGCCTTCGAGTCGGATGATGCCTGCCGTAGGCAGCTCAAAGCCGGCAATCATGCGTAGCGTAGTCGTCTTGCCGCAGCCCGAAGGACCCAGGAATGAAACAAATTCCCCGCGTTCAACACTCAGATTGAAATTCTCTACGGCGGTTGAGGTTGCAAACTTTTTTTGGATGTTTTCCAGATCGAGAAATCCCATGCTCACTCCATGTCACTAATGGGACCCTGCAGCCGACCCCGCATTGCCGCGTGTCACAATGCTGATCAGGACCAATGCTACCCACGTCAACAAGAAACTCACGATCGCGAGCGCGGCCGGTTCATACGCCTTGTGCTGCCCCAGCTGCTGCAGATAAGGACCGAACGCCGGAATCCCCAAAAACGTCGCCAGCGTCAATTCGCCCACCACGATCGCAAAGGTCAAAAGCGCGCCGCTCAGAAGCGCGGTCCTCAAGTTCGGCAGAATAATCCGGAACAGAATTGTGCCCCACCCCGCGCCCAGACTCTGCGCCGCTTCGGTCAAACGCCGCACATCAATCGCGCGCAGACCATTGTCTACTGCACGATACATATAAGGCAGAGAAAGCACCGTATAGCCCGCGATCAGGACGATGTTTGTGCTTTCAATGGTGCTGAGCAAGGGTGGCACAAGCGGAATATTCATAATCTCGAGCGGGCGGCTGTAGATTTTGATAAAACCAAAAACGAGAACGATGGCAGGGACAACAAACGGAAGCAAAGTGATGCCCTCGACCAGCGGTCGAATCTGGGGCACATACAAATGGACCCAATACGCGGTCGGCACGATCAACAAAATGCTGCAGACGATTGTCGCAAGCGCCAATAGCATCGAATATCCGAACGACTGCACAAAGCGAGGGTCCGCAAAGGCGCGTTCGTAGGCGGCAAATGAGTATTGGTCTCGTAGAGCCGTCAGCGAATACTCAAAGGTGCCCACAAGTGGAGCCAAAAAGTAAATGGCGCCCACGACAATGACGATCCAACTCAGCCAGGAAACCCGGCGCAATTTTGCGCTTTTCATTGCAGCCACTTTTCTGTTTGTCTCTGCAAGAGCGTGTAACCAACGATGCAAACCAGCATCACGATCACCATGCCCAGAGCCATCGCAAAGCCGAGGTTGGGATTGTGGAGCACGTCTCCGCGAATTTGGGCGCCAATTTGAATGGTCACCAGATTAAGGCGTCCGCCGGTCAACGCAAACGCAGTCGCATACGCGCCAAATGCATTCCCGAACAACAGGATCATTGTGCCGAGCAGCGATGGCAGCAGGATAGGAAATGCCACATAGCGCCAGTATTGCGGAGAGCTGGCGCCAAGATTTTCCGCCGCTTCCTGCCACTCGGGTCTGAGTCCTTCGAGCGAGGGAATCATGATCAAGAGCATGAGCGGGAACTGGAAAAACAAGTAAACGAGGATCAAACCCCAAAAACTATACAGATTGAACCCTGCGTCATACAAGTCAATCCCCACGCTCTTGAACATGCTCGTGATCGCCCCCGTGCGACCCAACACCGCGATAAAGGCAAAGGCAAGCGGCACCCCGGCGAAATTCGACGCCACCCCGCTAAAAGTGACAAAAGTCGAGCGAATCCACTTGGGCAATTTTCCCAACACAAGCGCATACGCAAGCAAGAATCCAAAAACGCCGCCGAGGAGCGCAGTGAATGCGCTAATTTGAATGCTCAGGATAAAACCAGAACGAATGGGGTCTTCAAAAAGCCCGCCCAGATTTGCAAGCGTCCAATTGCCCTGCGCATCCTTGAACGCGTCAACCAACAGCGAATAGGAGGGCAAAAACAAAAAGAGGATCGAAAAAACAAAAAAGGGAATCACCCCCATCCACGTAATAAACAGGTTGCGGAGGCGCGGCATCGTCAGTGCGGAGGTTCGATTTCCAAAGGTGGCAGTCTGAGCCATACGTCTAGACGTTGGCGCGCATCCGACTAGTCGGATGCGCGCCAAGTTATTGCGTTTATTGTCCTGCTTTGATATCGGCGCCGACGGCGCTGTCCCAACCTGTTACGACAATCTCTTTACCTGCAATCAGGTCTGCGTTCGAGGGGAACACTGCGCCTTCCGTGCTCGGAAGTTTTGCCAGCAAGTCGGCGGGAATCTTGCCCGCGGCTAGCATCGCATCCTGGCGGATGGGATGGCAATAACCCGGAGGCGAGAGCCAGATCAGCTGCCCCTCATCAGAATAGAGGTATTCCATCCAGAGCTTGGCAGCATTGGGGTGCGGAGCATATGCGCTAATAGCTTGAACATACACCCCCGCGATTTTGCCCGATTTGGGCACTACCACTTCCACCGCCGGGTTGCCTTGCATGCTGTCGCGACCGGCGAGGGCATTATAGTCCCACGTAATGCGGATGGGAGTTTCGCCCTTTGCAACTGACGCGTTGTTGGCAATCAATGGCACCAGGTTTCCCGCCTTTTGCATTTCTGCAAAATAATCCAGTCCCTTGGTCGGGTCGGCAACCGTCCCTCCGTTCGCCAGCGCGGCGGCTTGGACGGTTTGAATCGCCTGGGCCGACGTGCGAGGATCGCCCGACATGCCAATTTGCGATTTGTATTCGGGTTTCAAGAGGTCCGCCCAATCTTCCGGCAAATCCTTGACAACGTCGGTGTTGACCATAAAGCCCATGACGCCATAGTAATCGCCATACCAGTAACCGTCGGGGTCCTTGGCGCCTTCGGGAATATCATCCCAGGTCGCCACTTTGTAGGGCTGAATCAGCCCGTCCGCCTTGGCAGAGTCCCCAAACGCGAATCCGACGTCAATCACATCCGGCGCCTGAGGACCCTTGTTGTCCTTGTTCGCCTTGATGGCTTCAATTTCATCACCCGAACCGGCATCGGGATTCAACTCGTTGACCGTGATTCCGGGATATTTTTTCTTGAACCCTTCAAAGATGCCGCCATAATTGCACCAGTCGTGCGGCAGCGCAATTGTCGTCAACGTGCCTTCCGCTTTGGCGGCTTCATACAATGCCGCCAAATCCGTTGCGCCGCCGCTCGGAGCGCTGGTCGCCGCCGGCGCTTCTGTTGCGGCAGGCGCGCTCGTGGCAGCAGGTGCCGCAGTGGGCGGAGCAGCCGTCGGTTGTACCGCGGCAGGCGCGCAAGCCAGCAAGGCAAACGCGACAAAAATCATCGCAACTACGGGTATTACACGTGCGAGAGCTTTCATTCTTCTCCTCCTAAGAGATTCGCTCATGGATATGGTTGTACGGTGGGGATGGCAAAGGAATCGAGTTTGACAGCACCTCCCTTTCGTCTCTAGCAGAGCGGAGCATTTGGCCGCATCACTCTGGTCAGCGCGCGTAAAGCAGAGCACAAGCGCACACCGGGCGGATAAAAGAATTGGACCGAATTGTCAATCCCGTAGTCGGATAAACGCCTTTCTTGTTTGAATCTGCGCCGTTATGCGAGCGAACTTGGGAAAAAGAGATCTGGACAGCCAGCACACGCACAACGAAATGGAGGATGGGGTTCAGCTTTGAGGGAGCGATTCACTGAACGATGGGGTAGAGTGTAACACTGTTACAAGTCGGGTGTCAAGCGTCTCGAAGCGCCACGATTTTGGGCGGTAAGGAACGAACGCCGCTTCGTTCCCCACCCGACACTTCGCCAGGGTCAGCTGTCATCAAAATTTCAAGCAGCAGGTATTTTCCTTTGGCATAAAGCTTCGACTGAATCAGGATCGCTTGGCGGTGCCGGAAAGAGTTCGTGGCCTGTTTCTGTGATGAGCACTCCATCTTCAAGCCGGATGCCCATACTCTCGTCGGGCATCATTAGCATTGGTTCGAATGCCCAAACCTCGTTTGGTTGGAACGAAGGATAATCACCATAGCCAAAATAGTATGCATCCTCTGTATTAAGACCGACGGGATGGCAATTACGCCCAAGACCAAAGCGCTCGAGTCCGTGCTGTTGGTAATAGTCAAAAACAATCGCGCGTGCCTGCGCACAGGTTCCTCCCGGGCGAAATGCTTCCAGCCCGCGCTTTTGCCCTTCGTACACTACGGAATAGACCTCGCGCTGGCGAGGGGTGAATTTGCCATTCACGGGCCAAGCGCGACTGATGTCCGAAGAATAGCCGTTATACGAGATGCCGCAATCAATCAGGATGATCTCTCCATCCTGGATCGTCCCGTTACTGTCCCAGTGGTCATTCGTGGATGCCCGCTTGCCTGATGTTACAATCGGTCCAAAAGCGATTCCAATATCCGCATTATCACCCTCATCAATCCGCGATTTCACTTCTTGATGAAAAATTCCCACTACGCGCGCTTCATTATCCCCCGGCCTGATTGTGCGCATGAGGGTTTCGATAACTTCCTGGGTAATGAGATATGCCTTGCGGAGACATTCTATTTCATACGCGTCTTTGACCAGACGCATCGCGTGGATCTGGTTCGCAATGTTCTTTACCTGTAACCAATAGTAGCGCTCCTTGATGGCATTAATTCGAACCACATCCGGCGGCACAGGTTTGTTCAGGTCAGGAATCTTGGATGTATTGACCCAAAGCACCTCTTGGTTCATCAACGCTTCGCGCAGCACCTCGTCCATAACAGCGAGATCGTAAACATTCTGCATTCCTGTCGCAGCGCGCACTTGCTCCAGTGAAGGCAGCCGACGCTGAACGACCGTACCCCGGAAGCGGTCATGGGGTTGTTCTACAAAGAGCGCTTCTGTGACGAGTTTTCCGCGTCCATATTCCGCGCCTTCATCGGTACACCACAAATGCCCGGGATGGGCAATGCCCTCGATGAGAATGCCTTGCGGCGCCAGAATCAGGCACGCCGCCGGCGACCGCACCCCCGTCAGATACTCGACGTTCCGGCAGTGTCCAGAATCGAACGAATCGCCCGCCGAGTTAATCCAAACTATACCTCTATCCACTCTGCTCAAGAGCTGCTTACGTCGTTTTGCATAAATGTCTTGTGTATTCCGATACTGCTGCATACTCGCTCCTTGTGGGTCGAAATGGCACAAACCGCGCGCTGTAGAATCTAACCCGCCAGCGCGATGAGATTCACTCGAACAAACGCACCCGCTGTAATCTGCGGGGCAATCACAACCGAACGCGTGGGGGGGTCAAACCCCGCAAACAATTCCCTTGTTACGTCATTGAATTCAGGATAGGCAGCATAATCGGAAGTATATACCGTCAACTTGACCAGATTCGACAAATTTGAGCCGACCTGTTCCAATTGGCTTGCTGCGTTCTGAAAGAGATTGCGCGTCTGTTCGCCAAGTGACGAACCGGGCCCGGTCAACCCATTGATGATGATAAATGCGCCACTGTGAATCATACCCGACTCCGAGCCAAACGGGCGCAAGATTTCTGCGGCTTCCGCTATCGTCAAAGAGGAATCCGCCAGCGCGATGCCATCCACTTCCAGCAAACCGTGCAATGCTACGTCTGCTACCGCATCGGCGTGAAAAAGCGGCGGCGCGTAGCCAAGAAATGCGCGCGTGCGCTCTCGTACGATTTCCTCACCATCGGCGGGGACGATAAAGGCGGCTACTTCGATAACCCGCTTCAGGTCTCCTCCGCCCGCTAACATGAGGTTGTGCATGTGGCTCAGTGCAATGTCCGCCTGTTCCGCTAATGTTCCGACGGGAAGAACTCGGTTCTCAGGGCTCGACAAGGGCACACCAATGTGACCTCCCGTAAAGAGAAAACCTGCGGCAAGCATTGCATTCGACCGATAGCCGATACTTGCGGGTGCGCGGTCTGTTTCAATACGTCGTCTCCGATTCATCTACTGTCTCCTACAATCTCGCGCTTGGGTCAAACGCATCCCTCAGCCCGTCGCCCAAAAAGTTGAACGCAAGCAAAGTCAACGACAGAACAGTGCCGGAGGCTAACAGGAGGTGCGGGTAGGAGCGAATGTTCGTGATTCCCTCCGCGATCATCATGCCCCAACTGGGAACAGGTGGCACTACCCCAAGCCCCAAAAAAGACAAACCAGCTTCGAGAGTGATGGCGATTGGAATGGCAAAGGTGGCGGCAATAATAATGGGCGCGAGCGTGTTTGGAAGGATATGGCGCAAGATAACGCGATGATTGGGCACACCGACAGCGTATGCAGCTTCGATAAATTCCTTGGCTTTTAGACTCAGCACCTGGCCTCGGACCAGTCGTGAGACGGTGAGCCAGAAAACCAGAGCTAGCGCGATAAAAATACCCATCAAACCACCCGTCGCCTGATTGATGCTCGACAAGCTCATCATTACGGGGTCCGTGCCCGATTTTAGCACTGCTTTTAAATAGGTGACGACGACAATTATAAAGAGGAGACTGGGAAAGGCGTATAGGATGTCTATCGCGCGTTGAATGAGGGTGTCAACCCAGCCACCATAATAGGCAGAGATGAGACCAATCGGGACTCCAATCAAGAGGATCACAATCTGCGCAACGATACTCACACTGAGCGAAACGCGCGCCCCGTACATCAACCGACTCAAGACATCGCGTCCAAGACTGTCCGTTCCGAGCCAATGCGCCGGGGATGGCGGCTCTGTGATGGCGTCAAAATCAACTTTATCATAGGGGTATGGCGCAATCCAGGGCGCCAAAAGTGCAATTGCAACGAGGGCAACAATAAAACACAAGCTCGCCACCGCCGCCTTGTTGCGCCAGAGGCGACGCCCTGCATCTTGCCACAAGCTGCGGGAGGGCGCTGCCGTGAAAGACGCCTGGGGCAGAGACTCACTTGTACTGGACGCGTGGATCGAGATAGACATAAGCAATATCAACCAGCAGATTCATAAGCATCACAATCGCTGCAAAGAGGAGGGTTGTTCCTATTATCACGGGATAGTCCCGTCCTGCGATGCTGGTCACGAAATACCGACCGATCCCCGGCACGGCAGTAACCGATTCGACAAAAAAGGACCCGGTGACAATTTCCGCAAATGCAATGCCCGCGACGGTGGCAACCGGAATCAACCCATTCCTGAGGGCATGTCGGATGATGAGGTTATGCTCTTTGAGACCCTTGGCATGTGCGGTGCGGATATAGTCGTGTTGTAAAACATCTAGCACGCTCGATCGTGTATAGCGCGCGATTAATGCCATTGGACCGAGAGCCAAAGCGATCACGGGAATAATCATTTTGTTGGACAAGACGCCGTCCCAACCGCCCGTCGGGAGCCAGCCCAAGTAAATCGAAAAAACGATGATCAAGATCGTAGCGACAACATAATTCGGCGTGGAGACGCCAACAACCGAAAAAAACGAAGCAAGATAATCTGCAAAAGTATTGTGATTCAACGCGCTGACCAGCCCTAACCCAATCCCCAACAAGAGCGCGACAAGCATCGCGACGCTTCCCAGCTGAAGCGAAACGGGAAAGAACGAAATAATGATGGTGCTTACATCCTGACCATAGTGACTGTACGACTGTCCAAAATCCCCGTGCAGAATATCCGAGAGAAAAATCCAATACTGCGTCGAGAGAGGTTCGTCCAAACCATACTTGGCGTTCAGCGTTTCGATTACATTCTGCGGCAACGGACGTTCGTTGCGGTCCCAAGGACCGCCCGGAGTCGCGTGCATCAGCAGAAACGTGATCGTGAATACGATCAACATGCTGGGCACCAGCAATAATATCCGGCGGACAATGAACGCAGTCATTTTAGAAACGGACAAGTAGACAAAACTCTACAGTGCTGTGCCTACTTGCCCTTGAATACACACTTGTGCTATTGGGTAACGTCCAAGCCCGGGGGTTGCGCCGCGCGAATAAAGTTGGTCAATGCCGTAGTGACTTGGTCAAAGTTCACGATGTTCGGCTTGACGATCCAGAAATTTTCGTCCTCAGTGATCGGAATGATAGGGACATCGCGATTGATGATGGCTTCCGCATCCTGATACATCTTGGTACGCTTGGCAGTATCGGTCTCTTTTTTGGCATCGCGAATCAGCTCGACATACTGTGCGTCGTCATAGCGCGAATTACGAACATTTTGCGCCGGGTCCAGCTGCGCATTGTGATATTCGATGGGATCAAGAATCCCCGCAACCTCCCACGCATAATAAACATTGTAGGGCTGAGTCGCGCGAGCGATGCGCCAGTCACGCATGGCTTTAGGATCGAGCGGATTGAGATTGACATCAATGCCCAAGGTGTCCTTCCACATGGCTTTGATGGCTTGGGTTTCGAGCATTGCCCGCTGCACGTTCCAAGAATAGAGTTCCAACGTCGGAAAGCCCTTGCCGTCGGGATAACCGGCATCCGCCAGGAGCTGCTTTGCCTTTTCGGGGGTCTACCCTTGAAAAGAGTCCGGGTCGTAGCTCGAGAGCGTGCGCGGACTAAAGCTCGTTGGAGCCAGGTACCCGCCTTTGAGCACTTGATCTGCCAATGCCGCGCGGTCAATAGACATCGAGAGCGCCTGGCGCACGCGGACATCATCGGTCGGTTTGTTCTTGGTATCAAAGATGAGGATAGTCGTGCCTGCGCTCGGGATGCTGTGAAGCTGCTTGCCCATCTCAGAATCCGCCTTGATGCGTTCCAGCTCGGTGGCTGGAACAGTCGCCGCGTCTACCTCGTTCGCCTCGTATGCAACCAACCCCTGTGAATCGGGGTCCTGGACCAGGGTGAACTCGAGACGATCAATGTTGATCGAGTCCTTCCACGGGCCGTTATAGTGCGGGTTGCGGACAAAAACCATTTTCTGATCATGCTTCCATTCTTGAAGCATATAGGGCCCGTTGCCCACGAAATTGCCCGCCTCCATCCACTTGTCGCCAAACTTTTCAATAATATCTTTGCGAACGGGCGCATACTCGGTAGTGCCTACGTACCGGAGCCAGTACGGGGCCGGCGCGGCAAGTGTGACGATCAGGGTCTTGTCGTCAGGAGCTTGCAGTCCCACTTGATTGGGGTCCGTAATTGTCCCCTTGTTAAATTCTTCACCGTTCTTGATGGCGTAGAATTCATCCGGGACATAGGACGCGGTCTGGGGGTCCAGTTGACGCAGCCAGGCATAGCGGAAATCTTCGGCGACCACCGGCTTGCCATCGCTCCATTTGAGACCGTCACGCAGCGTAAATGTAACCGTCAGTCCATCGTCCGAGATTTCATAGGATTCGGCAGCAAGCGGATGGATTTGCCCATCTTGCGCGTATGAATCCACCAGTGGTTCATACAGGTTCTGGAATTCCTGAAAACCGGGTCCGCCTTTCGACGGATCCAAACTATCCGGTTCAAACGCCGCGCGCTTGAAGACTTTTTGAGCACCGGAATCGGCGGTCGGAGCAGCGGTTGTCGCTGCAGATACGGCGGTGGGTACCGACTGCTGTGCGCTTCCCGTGGGAGCGGGTACTGGCGGCTGGATTGTCTGTGCACAGGCAACAACTATCAGTAGCAGCGGCATTAGCGCAAACGCAATGATCTTGTTCATCCTTTACCTCCAAGGTGATATTCAGCTGTTTGATCTGTGCCTCGAAAAACTGGGCACAAAAATTGTTTTTCTTGATGAACCCTCAACGACTTGTGGGGTGCGCGCGCTCCTGCTCCTCGGATTCGACAACCGTGAGATAGCCCAATGCAAAATGGGTGCACTCGTGTTGATCCACAACATCCGGCAATGCGCCAATGCGACGGCGCGCGTCATAAAAATCACAAAACTCGACTTGGTTGACCTCCTCTTTGTTAATTGTGCGCAGCAACCGTTCGGCATGTCCGTTTTTCGCCGCCTCCTGACATCCGTATTCTGGTCCTTTGAGCAACGGAATCATGCCTTTTGAACATGCTCGTAATTGCATCTGAGCCGCCCAGCACCGCGATAAAAGCGAATGCGCGCGGCACACCGGCAACATTCGATGCCGCACAACCAAAAGTCACAAAAGCGCAACGGACCCATCCAGCAGATTGTCGGAGAGGAATTATAAACAGCCCTGTTTCTGTCCACTTGACAGAACGGAGGGCGCATTTTTTTAAACTATTTTTGGGTTTGCCGATAGACTACAAGCGCATCCGTCACCAAGCTCCCGTGCATCGGATCACCTCGACCCGTCCGGCATCGAGGATTTGACCAGAATGATGCACAACAAGTTAGCTAAAGATGCGCTACGAGGTAATTTGAGCTATCGCGACGGGCAAGGAAAGCCCTTCTGCCCCTCCATTGTCGCTCCGAGGCGGCGTCGGAAAACCGAGAACGGAGGTGAAAATATCATTGAATTCGCTGCGCCCGGAGAGCTCGACATATTCGATAAATTCGGGGATGCGGTTCGCCGCTTCACGCTCACGGAAACTGAGCAGCGCGATTTTTGCCCCCTCGCCCGCCGCGTTACCCACCGCAACGATCTGTTCGACAGGCACCCACGGCACCAGTCCGATCGTCCGCGCGCTGGAAGGATTGATATACGAGCCAAACGACCCGGCGAGCAGCACCTGGTGCAAATCGCTTGCGGTGACACCCATCTGCTGCATGAGCACCTCGACCCCCGCGCCGATGGAACCCTTGGCAAATTGGAGGGCGCGAATATCCTGCTGGGTCAAAACAATATTGGATTCCGCATCGCTCAAAAGAAACGCGCGCACACCATCAACCGTCACCAGACGGTCCACCAGCGCATCAGGCAGATTGCCGCGCGCTTCTTCCGGCCTAAGCAACCGCCCCGACGCATCAACAATCCCCACCTTGAACATCTCGGCGACCCCGTCCACCAGGCCGGAACCGGCAATGCCGACGGGTTTTATGTCGCCGCCGATAATTTGCAGACGGACATCACCTTCAGGTGTGATCTCGATCCCCTCGATCGCGCCCGTGCTGGCGCGCATACCGTTCTTGATCTGCGCCCCTTCGAACGCGGGACCCGCCGGCGCGGCAGTCGAAAGCGTGCCGTTCACCGAACCCAGGACGATTTCGCCGTTTGTGCCCACGTCAATCAACAACCGCAGTTTCCCGTCTTTGTTGCGGGTCAAATCCGTCGCCAGAATGCCCGCCACAATGTCCGCGCCGACATACGCGCCCAGATGCGGCAATGTGGAAACCCGCGCCTCGGGATGCATTCGCAGCCCGATCTCTGCCGCGCGAAACGTCACAGGTTGAGTCATCGTCGGAGTAAACGGCGCGACCGAAATCGGTTCCGGGTCAATGCCCAGCAAAAGGTGCAGCATCGTCGCATTCCCCACGATCACCGCTTCATAAATTTGCTCGCGCGCGATGCCCGAATCCGCCGTCACGCTGTCGAGCAAATCATTCAAGGTCTCGATGATGCGCGTTTGGAGCTCCGCCAGCCCCTCCGGCTCCATCATGGTATGCGACACCCGCGAAATCACATCCGCCCCGAACGCCGCCTGCCGGTTCAGCCCCGACTTGACCGCTTCCACCGCGCCTGTATTCAGATTGATCAGTGCCGTCACGACACTGGTCGTCCCAACATCCACCGCCAGCCCATAACTTGACTGCGTCGTGTTGCCGGGTTCAACCGCAATCAAGTTATCCCCTACGACCACAGCAGTGACCTTGAAATCGCTGCCGCGCAAAGTTTTGGGCAGCTCGCGCCACAACGCAATCCCCGAATGGACCTGATAGCCCTCTTCATCCAAAGCTGAAACAATCCGCTCCAGATCGGAACGCTGGTCTTGCAGACTCGGCTCTGCCAATTCAAAATACACTTTGGCAACATTGGGATTCAGAATGACATGATGCCCATAGCCCAGCAGCGCGGCTTTGGGGTTGCCCATCAAGCGCGGTATATCAACCACACAATCGGAATGCAAAACAGCGCGGCATGACAGGCGCCAGCCCTCATCCAACTCGGAGGGCGACAAAAACTTGCGGTCAGCTTCGCGCACCGGCGCGTTCCCTTTCAGCACGCGCACCTTGCACTTGCCGCACGTCCCGCGTCCGCCGCAGGTAGAATCAATTGCCAACCCCGCCCAATTGGCAGCGTTAAAGATCGTCGTGCCTTCGGGCGCGTGCGTAATGGTCTCACTGGGTAAAAATCGGATCTCGTATTTCACGGCTCGGCTCTATTCCGGTACAACAAAACTCCCGAACGATTGCGGCAACATGGACATGCTCCTCGAACAGAGGACAGTGCGCGAGCCATTCGTCAGTCTGGCTCGCGCAACCTCATGCGGCAGCGCTACCGATTCGGGCGAGAAAAAAATGTCGCACGCGCTATTTTTCAGCTTGCTTTTGCTTGACTCGAAAATCGGCAATCCAGTTCGCGGCGTAGGGGTCCTTCCCCAACATCACATCGCCCGCCATCACCCCCGCGCGAATTGTCTCGTTCATCGCATCGGTAATGGCACAAGTCAGCCCGCAACACATTGCCATCGTCAAAAACGCGGTCGTCAACGGCGCGCGGTTTGGCAGCCCGAACGATGTATTGCCCGCTCCGCACGTAACGTTGACGCCCAACTCACTCCGAATCAGTTTGATGGTTTCGAGAGTCACCGTGATGGCAGTCGAATCCGCAGCGACGGGCAGCGCCAGAGGGTCAATCACAACGTTCTCTTTGGCAATGCCATGGTCGGCTGCGCGCTCTACGATTTTCCGCGCGATCTTGAGCCGGTATTCGGGGTCCATCGAAATCCCCGTGTCGTCGTTCGCCATGCCGATCACGGCGCAGTTGAATTTCTTGATGAGTGGCAAAATCAACTCGAGCCGTTCGTCCTCGCCCGTCACGGAATTAACCAGCGGCTTGCCCTCGTACGCCGCCAAACCGGCGGACAGCGCCTCAAACACGGACGAATCAATACACAACGGCACATCTACGACCGACTGAACGACCTTGATTGCCTGCACCAGCATCGCGGGCTCATCGCCCATCGGGTAACCCGCATTCACATCCAGCATATGCGCGCCACATTCGACCTGCAAAACAGCGTCATGGCGTACCCGCTCAAAATTACCTTCTGCCATCTCGGCGCCGAGTTTCTTGCGTCCGCTCGGATTGAGCTTTTCGCCGATTATTACAAACGGCACATCATCGCCAATGATCACCGTGCCGGTTTTGGATTCGAGAATGGTATGCAAAATGCGATATCCCCTGTTTTCAAGCTGGCTCGACTACACTCATCATATTTTCAACGGCGGAAACAGCATCGGCGAGCGCGCCGCCCGACACGTCACCCTCCACACCCACAAATTTTTTGACAAGACGCGCGGTCGCGCTCGCATCGGGCGCATAACCGTCCGCGCCCGAAATCTGCGTGTAATGCTCGGTCACGGGCGCGCCCCCCGCCATCACTTTGACGGAATCGCGCAACCCCGCTTTTTTCAACGCCTCGACATTGACCTTGATCATTGGCATCGTCGTGGTCAAGAACGCGCTAAAGCCCAGCACGTCCGGGTGATGTTCCTGCACCGCTTTGATAAACTTTTCCGGCGCCACATTCACGCCCAAATCAATCACTTCAAAGCCCGCGCCTTCCATCATAATGTTGCACAAATTCTTGCCAATGTCGTGCACATCGCCCTTGACCGTCCCCATGACCACTTTGCCGACCGTCTTGGCGCCTTTGGCGGCGAGCAGCGGGCGCAAGAGCGTCAATGCGCCCTGCATCGCGCGCGCCGACATGAGCATTTCAGGCACAAAAAAATCGCCCACCTCAAAACGGCGTCCCACTTCCTGCAGCGCCGGCAGCAGCCCCCGTCCGCCCTTGTCCTTGTTCTCGCCGCCATACAACATCTCGAGCGGGTCCATCTCTTGCGCCAGCCCCTCTTGGGTCAGTTTGATCACTTCCGGAGCTTTGCCAAGTACTGTATTGTCGTACATTTGTTGGAGGATTTCATCATGTGTCATTCTTGTCTCTCCATAAACGGGATTGAATCGCTAACACAACCGGTGTGTTACACATCCATTCATCATAACAAAACACCAATGGCGACGCGACGATGCGCCATTGGTGTTACGCCGATCAAGCCATATTCTATCACACTATCGTATCTCTGCTGAATTGGGTCTCTGGGGAATCGGACACAGTCGAGATGAGATTTGACATCAAAGCTCCCGCGCCTCCGAGAATCTCGCAAACTGCATGAGGACCCCTATATCCCCCACGATCTCGTCCGCGTGCCCGTCGAATTGTTCGCGCGGCGTCACGCCCGACAGCACACCCACGCGCAAACCCAGCTTTGCCGCCCGCGCCGCTTCCATATCCATCAGCGAGTCGCCCATCATCATCGCCCGCGCCGGCGCAATCCCGAGTTCGCGGCATAGATGCAGCAGCATGTCAGGGGCAGGTTTGTTGGGCAAGCCATCGTCCGCGGTGACTACCGCGTTCACCAGCGACGCGATGCCCAGCGCGCGCAGCGTCGCCAGCGTAGAGCCGCGGTCATCGCTCGTCGCAACCGCTGTCTTGATGTTGCGCGAACGCAGCTCGCCAAGCAAGCGCGGCAAATCGGTCAATGGGCGGGCGAGTGCGACAGGATCAGGCACAAACCACGACTGCTTGACCGCGCGTTCGGCTGCCAATTCCCCAAGCCCGGCCTCGCGCGCAACCTGCGTCATCAAGCGACGCAAATCCGCCATCGAATGTCCCGCCAGCGGCGACCCGGGTATGATCACCTGTCGCGCCGAATCATAGCCGATGGTCTCGTAGAGCAATGCCGTCACAGGAACGCCTGCCGCCGCCTCCAGGCGGGCTGCCAGCTCGGTCGCCCAGACGCGCCACATAAAATTGAAATCAATCAAGGTGCCGTCTTTATCAAAAATGACGAGGGCAGGCGCAAAGCGGCGAGCGCCAAAGTAGAAATGAGACATTGATTCAGCGGCTCGAACGCTTTGTGCGGCGTCTTTTGGACTTGAGCGCGACGAGTTGGTTCACCGATTGCTCGCCATACACCGGCATAACCCATTGATTAGCTTTGCGATACGGTTTGCCGGGTTTGATCCTTGCATCTTTGAGCAGCCGCCGGACCTGCTTTACATCCTCTCGTGTCTTGACAACAATTCGCAGCTCGTACCCTTTTTTGTACGAGCTCCATCCCTCGTCCTGTCGCGCTCGATTCGGGACGCGCGCATAACTGTTGGCACGGATGTACTCGGCAAGAGTTGTCGGTTCTGCCATCGTTCTCCCTCCTCTCACCAGAACGTATTGGGCGCCTCTGATTCATTGTTATTTGATACGCGTAATGATCAGCGCGGCCGTTGCCGCCGTGGTCCGCACATCCACCCCAACCACGCGCGTGTTATTGAAAGCGAATTCGCGTTTATAGTCAATCGTGCCCTGCCACTCGGGCAGAAACAACTCCCATCATTGTAACCGTGTTATTTCCCATTTATTGCAGCGGCAAATCGAGCACGTGTCCTTCCCACTCTTCTTGTGTGCTGGCTTCAACCAACAAGACAAGGTCTTGAATTGCTTCATTTACAGAAAGTTGCTGGGAACGATGAAAACCCCTGCGAGTTCCTCACCACGCTCCAGCCGTTTGTACAAAAAAACGGTATGGTACGTCGGTCATGCGTCAACAAAATACGATGCTCTTGGGCAGCCCATTCCAGTACGCGTTCATCAGGCGCAGAAAAAAGCCGGGTATCCTGTAGGCGTGCAATATCTACAGAACTGACCTTGCGCAATAATCCGCGCAGAATGTCGTTGTTGAAATTCTCGTCCGCAAGCAAGCGAAGCATTATTTTTTCGATTGGCGCGCCAACAGTCAGTCTCGAATCCCGCGTTGATCAAATTTATCATCAACAAACCGTTGTGCGCGCTGCTCTTCCGTTTGCACTTTCTTTATGTAGAGCTCCATCTCTTTGCGATGGTTCAAATAATAAGAAATAACCGCATAGACATCCGCCAATTTTAGGGCGGGAAATTGATAGACAATCTGTTCAGCAGTTGCGCCCTGTTCAAAACTCGAAACGACTGTTTCAAGCGGTACGCGCGTTCCTCCGACTCGAATGACTCCATATTCATCAGTCATTAATGGAATAATTTCGGTAATCTCGACAGCCATTTCACGTGCCTCGCTTCTTTGCATCCAATTGAGCTGCGAACGCATCAAACCGCGTGGCGTGTTCGCGCGTATGTCCGTAAAAGATATACACAATAAAATCTTCGAGCAAAGATTCATCGCCATACCAGAAGAGAGTCCCCATCTCTCGCAGTTTTTTCGGTGACAATTGCTTGACCAATGTCAGGGAACGGGTGCGCGACGATTGATACGCGTCCACGAGCTCGTCGAACGTCTTGGCCTGTCTCTGCGCCGATCACCAGCCAACCAGCCCCGGGGTCAAACGCTCTCGCGGCAGCACGCGTTCCCGGCTCGCCATTAACGTGTGATTGCCGTAAAAAAGAATATCGTGCGCGTTCAAAATGTGCTCCTACGCCTTGTGCCACAAATTTGTCGGACGGCTATTCATTCATCGAACCATCGGGCATGATGGTCGCCGTCAAGATTGCTCCATCCAGCATCGCGTTTGTCAGGTCCGCCTCCACCAATGCCGCGCTCGACAAATCTGCCGCCGTCAAGTCCGCGCCCGCCAAATAGGTCTTGGAAAGAATCGCCATTCTCAAGTTCGCCCCATTGAACTTGGCATCCCGCAGGTCCGCTTCCACCAGATTTGCTTGCTCCAGATTGGCATGCCTGAAATTCGCGCGGCTTGCGTCGGCAAAGCGCAGCAGCGCGTGCGCCAGGTTCGCGCGTTCCAACGTTGCGCCCGCCAGTTCTGCGCCGATCAGGTTCGCGTGGACCAAGTCTGCTTTGTCCAATTGCGCGTCGGCGAGATAGGTCGTGCTGAAATTCACGCCTGCCAAGAGGCGTCCCGAAAGGTCCACACCGCTCAGGTCGGGGATAATTTCGCTCTGTTCGCGACGCCAGGCGTTCCACGCCTCGACCCCTTCCTCCAGCTTGGATAGATGTTCAGGTTCTGCCATAGTTGTCATTTCAACCCTTGCATGTCGAGTCGCACAAGGGGACATGGCTGACGGGAGGAAAGCGCCGCGCCGCTCTCCTCCCCATTTTTTGCATCGGTCTATTCGTCAGGGAAACGAATTGGGTCAACCATCTTGGGTCCGCGGCGCGGTCCGCCCGCTGGCAGCGGCTCCACTATCGGGACATCCAACCCGGCGAGTTTCGACGCGCGATATACGCGCTCAAAACCTGCTTTGGCATGTGTTACAGCGAGTTCATAATTCATCGCCTGATATGCATCGCGCGTCGCGGTGAAATCCGCTTCGGCGGCGCTCAGCATCTCGGTTGCGACGCGGTCGCCTGTCGCCCCCCGGACCTGAGCGCTGATTTCGGACGCGCGCGTCAAATAGCGCCCTACTAAAAAGCGATTCATATTGTCACGGTCAAACCAGCCAAACTCATTGACGAGGGCAATATATTGCATGATGGTGTGGCTCTCATCACCCGACCATGCGTAATAAAAATCCCCCGACGGGCCATAATCCAGCGCCGAACCCGAATCATACCCATCGTGCGGGTGCGACATGCCAACATGATGGCCAAATTCATGAGTGGTCGTAGTGCTAAACCCATACCCGGCGTCGCGGACCGCGGGCGTATCAAATTCAAACACATACGAGGGCGTGCCGCTCGCCCAATCGTCATCGGCATAACCAAGCAGCCCAAACTGGCTGCCCAGGTTTGCATCCGTTGTGTTGTATGCAAAGACACCGCCGATATAATTCTTGTTGGGTTTGATGACCGGCAAATATGCGTCGCGATATTGTTCCACCTTGCAGAACAATTCCGCAAACGTATCCCCGTATGTATTCCAACAATCCGAGGCCCCGTTCAGACCGGCAAAGATGCGGAACGCTTTTTTCATCGGTTGCAGCAACGGCTGGTCTTTTAATGTCACTTTCCATTTGTAACCCTGTTGGAACCGCTGCATCGTTTGTTTGACATAAGACAGGTCAATCCAGTCTGTGCCGTTGGCGGACGGATCGTCTTCAAACATGTTGACAAACATGCGCTTGCCCTTGCCGGGAAATGGCTCGGACGCAAGCGGGTCATACAACGGGGATGAGGTAAAGAGCAAATTGATGGCGACATATCGCGCCACCTTGCCCAGATCGCCCGACAGGTTGTCAAACGGGCGATATCCGGACAGATTCCCATATTCCCAAACCGGCGGCATCCGATAGTCCAGCACGCCGTCCCCATCCGCGTCCGCATCATCCACATTCCAATTCGCGGTCCACAATTCGGGACCTGCCGAGAGATCATAGAACCATGTGCGACCGTACGAGCCGCCCCATGCAATCATCTTGCGCGACGCGTTCTCAACGCCAAAATTGTGTCCCGTATCAGGGTCGGTGGTATCGTATTTGGTATAGACGTGATTCGCGAAATCGGGACGCCCGTACCAATTCACAAAAAAGATTGTGTAATTGGCAACGTCCAGACCCAACTGCGAACGCGCATTGTTCATCAACCACCGCTCGGTGGAAGGCGCATCAATATACAGCACGGGGTCCTGAACCAGTCCGGTCGCGTTGACTTGATCATTGTACATTTCCTGATAGACCGTCATCGCACCGGGGGCGCCGATTGCAGCGAGATAGGCAAAAAAGTCATCTTCAAATGCTCCCGGAGCATACGTGATGTCATACACGTAATCGCCGTGAATATTTACGGGCAGCTGGATGCCATAAAAACCCGGATAGCGAACAATCGGGTCATATGTTGCGGGCAGTTGCGACGAGAATTCCGTTTCGTTAATGTCGCCCGATTCATAACCCACAAAGACGATGTTGATTTTGAACGTCGTGTCTATGGCGCTCGGCGCAGAGAACACCGGCGACTCGGGCGCTTGCCTGGGCAAAGGTGCGGCGAGCGTGGTCCCGCTCGCCAACAACAGCATTACACACACACTCACGATGAGAAAGAGCTTACGGTTCATCTTGACTCCTTTGCAGATGACTCGCAGACTTTGCAGACAACTCGCAGACTGGACATGGGATTATGTCGTTTCTTTCTGGATTTCCTCCTTTCGTTTTGTCACAAACTCGCCGAGCGCCTCGGCGATGCCCTCATCCATCTTGGGCTGTTCGTATTCGCTCAGCCACTTTTTCCACACGCGGTTGGCGCGCACATCCGCCGTTTCCGCGCCTTTTTGCTCCCAACGCACGTAATTTTGCACATCCGCAATGAGGGGGCGATAAAACGCTTGACGAAAATGTCTCATCGTATGCGCCGCGCCAAAAAAATACCCGCCGGGTCCGATTTCCTCTAGCGCATCCAGCGCCAGCCCCTCTTGGTCCAACGAAAACCCGCGCAAAAAGACCTGCATCATACGCAATATCTCTACGTCCATCACAAACTTTTCGTACGACGACACCAGCCCCGATTCGAGCCAGCCCGCCGCATGCAGAACAAAATTTGTGCAGGCGAGGAATGTGGGCCAAAACGTCATGGTCGCTTCCCACATCGCCTGTCCGTCCGGCGCCTTGCTCGAAGTCAATCCGCCGCCACTACGAAACGGCAGTTTGTATTTGCGCGCCAGCTGCGCGCTGACAAAAAGCCCCGCCGCCGATTCCGGCGTTCCAAAGGCAGGACTGCCCGACTGCATGTCGCTGTTGGACAGAAACGAGCCATACACCACGGGCGTGCCGGGATTCACCAGCTGGGTCAGCGCAATCCCCGCCAGCGCCTCGGCATTTTGCTGCACCAGCGTCCCAGCCACCGCCACGGGCGACATGGCGCCCGCCAGCAGAAATGGCGTAATGATTAACGGCTGACGCGCTTTGGCATAGACCATCAGCGAGTCCAACATGCGCGTATCGTACAATCGTGGACTGTTGACATTGATGAGCGCAAGCAGGACCGGGTTCTTTGCCATTTCCTCGCGCCCGCCAAACACAATGCTTGCCATCTCGATCGAATCGTTCGCATTCTCGGCGGACACCACATTGCCCATAAAAGTCTTGTCGCTCAGGGTCAACTGCGCTTCCAGCATGTCCAGGTGGCGCGTCATCTGCGGCTCGTCGTTCGGTTCGCAGACCACTCCCCCCGCGTTGTGCAGGTCGGGCACGACCTGCGCCAGTTTCACAAAATTGCGAAAATCCTCGATCGTCGCTTCTCGCCGCCCCTTGTCCAGGTCTTGTACATTGGGCGGACCATACACGGGCGCCAGCACCATGTGATTTCCACCCATCACCACCGTGTTGGCGGGGTTGCGCGCGTGAATCGTAAACTCGCTCGGCGCCCGCGCAATCTGTTCCATCACAAACCCGCGCGGGAATTTCACCAGTGGCGCCGGCAGCGCATCACGGTCTACCTCGCACCCCGCCCGTTCCAAAATATCCACCGCTTCGTCCTGATTAAAGGCAATCCCAAATTCTTCGAGCACGCGCAGGGATGTATCGTGAATCGTCTCGATCCCTTCGCTCGGTAAATAATCGTATTTGGGCGCTGTATTAGTGATCATGCTTTGTCCTTGAGAGCAGATTTTTTGGCGGGGTCCAGACGACGCGTGACCCAATGGCTTGTAAAACGCCAGATATACCCCGGCACCTCACGCGTGTCGCTCAGACCCCATGTATCTCGCAAATAGGCGGGAAAACGCAGCAGCCGCTTTTCCTTTTGATACAACCGGGACAGCCGGCGATACTGGTCAAAATGAAACCACAGTTTGAGCGCCGTGTTGTGCTCGGAGGGCGGGCGCACGACGATTTCATACAACACTCGCTCCGCCCGCGTCACGTCAAGTTTTTCGAGCGCGCACAGCGTTTCTGCCGGAATCGCCCCCCCAAAAGATTCCCGCAGATACCCGAGCGTATTTCGCATGGTCAGAATGAGCGCATGTTCTTGCGCCTGCCTGACCACGCGCCCCCAGTCAATTTCCGTCGAGCGCATTAGCACCACCGCATCGGCGATCCAGCGGATCGGCGGTACTTCGTTCCACGGCGTGCCGTGCGCGCACGCATGCAACAGTTGGTCGGCAGGATTGAGGGCGCGCGTCTCTATCCCCTCCACAGTCAACGGAATCGAGCCAGACCAAAACGACTCGTCTGCCCGGAGCTGCGTTTCAAAATAAAAAAGATGGCGGTGCAGGTCCAGATATAACCCGTCTTGATGCCGAAGCGTATGTGCGTAATGCCGCGCCCGGTATGGCTCGCTCATTTCACCAA
The DNA here is from genome assembly GCA_020851635.1 of Anaerolineae bacterium. Lineage (GTDB taxonomy): Bacteria > Chloroflexota > Anaerolineae > UBA4142 > SHND01 > SHND01. The sequence continues at coordinate 60,699 of JADZCJ010000046.1, read as the reverse complement.
GCGAACGCTTGACCGGTTTCCATCCCGCGCGCTCGAGCGTCTGCAGCGCCTCCAGGTCCCGCGCAATCGGGACCATCACATCCATATCGCTCGTCGGTCGCGCTCCGGGGTCCCGATAATACAGCGGAATCAGCGCGGACGCTTTCAACAGCATGGTGGGAATGCCCGCATCGCGCAGCGCGGCGACCGCGCGTAGATTGCGCCGCATCTGCAAGTGATTCCGCGCCCATGTCTCGCGATAGATCGCGCGGAACGGTTCAAGTTGGGGATCCCGGACGCCCAGCGCGGTCAAGTTCAAATACACCAGCGGCATCATCCGCACCGAGCCGCCGTCAGGCGGCTCCGCGTCGGTTTGGTCCCGCCATTCCTGCCACGCGCGAACCGCATCCTCGTTCTGCGCGAGCGCAGCCCGCAGCAATAATTCCTGCCGGGGTGTGGGTTTCCATTTGCCGCCCTTGCCCACGTTATATCGTTTCATGCGTTGAATGTGTCGCCACCCGTTCCGCGGTCGCCGTTTCCATGCGCAGCCAATCCTCTAACTGACCCCCACACAGCTCGTAGACTCTATCCGCCTGTTGAGCGACATTCAAATCGTGGCTGATCAGCAAGATCGCCGGACTCTGGGGCATGGATTTCAGACTGTCCATCAGCATGCCGATGGACGCCGCGTCCAGATGATTGGTCGGTTCGTCCAGCACCAAAAGCGCCGGCTCGCGCAAGAGCGCCCGCGCCAGCGCGATCCTCTGTCGCTGTCCACCCGACAGCAGCATTCCATCTTCGCCGATAAAAGTATCGTACCCCTCTTCCAACTGCGAAATAAAGCTGTGCGCGGTTGCCCGCTTGCTCGCAAACTCCACCCGTTCGCGCGAGGCGTTCTCCATGCCATAGGTGATATTGTCCCAAATGGTTCCGGAGAACAAGATCGGGTCTTGCATCACCACCCCCATCTGAGAACTCTGGTGTTCAATCGCAATCTCGTCATAGGGGACTCCCTCCGCATACAGCGCGCCTTTCTTGGGGCGGTAAAATCCCAGAATCAGAAAAGTGATCGTGCTTTTGCCCGCGCCATTCTCTCCGATAATGGCGGTGGTCGTTCCCTGACGCAGCTCGAGATCTATCCCGCGCAGCACCATGGTTTGGTCGTAATCAAACGACACATTTTCCAATCTCAGATTGCCGTGAAACGGAATCCTCCGTGTGCCGTGATACGGAACCGGATCGTCCGTTTTCATGATCCGGTATAACGACGCAAGCGCAATATTTCCCTCGATGATATGCGTGATCGTGCCCAACGCGCCGCGCAGCTGCCCGTTCAGCAAACTGACCGCCACATAATACGACAGGAGGTCGCCCACCGTCATGGCATTCTGCGCCACGGCAAACCCGCCGACGAGCAAAATGATGACCCCCCAGCCGGTGACAATGGTGTTGTGCAGTGCCTGGTCTGCCGTTTCCAGCCAGGCGCGCCGCTTGCTGATCATTTGCAGCTGCTTGATGCGCGCGCGTTGTCGCCCGGTCTCATGCCCGACCGCGCCCTGCGCGCGCGTCAAGTCCATCACTTGCAGAATATGCAATGCCGCCTTGCTGTATTCCAGGAATGCGCGATGATGCTCGCGCACATTTTCACGCACCAGTCGTCCCATCCGCCGCCCGGCAAACACCAGAACGGGCGTAATCAGCAGCAGCGTCAAAAACAAGAACGGGTTGAGATAACAAAGCACGATCGAGAGCGCAATCGAGGTGCAGACCGCGGGCAAGAGCACGGTGATCAGCCCGGTGCCCATATTGTCCACGCGTTCGGTATCAATCACCAGTTGGTCGTGCAGAGCGCTGCGGTCGGCACGCGAATAAAAATGACGCGACAACCCATAACACTTGTCAAGCAGTTCCGACCGCATCTGCCCGATCGCGCGTTTGGTCACATCCAGCGTCAAATAGCGCGCCCAGACGTTGGTCGCATTATTCAAGACCGTCACCGCGAGAATGGCAAGACCGATCAAGATCAGACCCCGAAAATCACCCGACGGGATCACCGTGTCAAAGGCATAACGCACCAGGAACGCCAGCGGCAATATAAAGAGCGCCTGACCCGTCGCAAGGAAAATGCTCGCAGCCAGCCGTGTTTCTCGACCGCGATAAAAAGTCCGATAATGCCGCCACGCGTCCAGGTTCATCTACTTTTTGCCCATCTCAAAAGTGCGCTCGTAAATTGCTTCGTATGCCCTGACCGTCAAATCGCGCGGGTTGCCGATGGTCTGCGGGTCGTCGAATGCGATCTTTGCCAGCGTCGGTATCTCGCTTTCTTCAAACCCCAAATCTTGCAGCGTCGGAATGGCGAGGTCCTCGGTCAGTTCATATACCGCTTCCACCGCCATTTCCGCCGCGTCAAAGACCGATAGCCCGCGAGTGTCTTTGCCGAGCGCCTGGGCAATACGCGCAAACTTTTGCGGCTCGCCCATATAGTTGTATTCCATGACGGGACCAAGCACCCGCGCGGTCAACGCCCCGTGCGGCACATCATGCACCCCGCCCGCCGACTGACTCATCGCGTGCGCCGCGCCCGCGCTTTCTGTTCCGTACGACAGTGCGCCGAGCATCGCCGCCATCGCCATCTTGTAGCGCGCCTCAATATTGTGTCCCTGGGCGTATGCGACGCGCAAATACTGCCCCACATACTCCATCGCCAGCAGCGCGGTCGCATCGGGCAGCGGCTGGGCATAGGCGCAGGTGTAACACTCGATCGCATGCGCCAGCGCGTCCATACCCGTCCCCGCCGTAAAAGGCGCAGGCAGGTCCAACGCTAATTCGGGATCAATCAACGCCATCCATGCGCCGATTCTGCTTGTGCCGCCAACGTTGAACTTGATTTTGCGTTTCGGGTCGGTAATGACCGCCCAGAGCGTCACTTCACTCCCGGTCCCCGCCGTGGTGGGAACACAAATCGTCGGAGGTATGCGCTTTTGAATCGGCTGCGGGTCCGCCCATTCATAATTCAAGATCGAACCGCCATTTTGCGCCACTACACCCACCGACTTGGCGGTATCCATCGAACTGCCGCCGCCGATCCCGATCACACCGTCGCATTTTTCACTCACATACAACGCTGCCGCCTCGTCAATCAGCGCAATCGGCGGGTTCGGCGCCACGCGGTCAAAGACCACATAATCCATGTCCGCCTCGCGCAGGGGTTTGGCAGCGCGTTCCAACAGCCCCACGCGCACACAGCCGGGGTCCGTCACCAACAGGGGACGCCGCATCCCCATCGCGCGCGCGTCATCGGCGAGCGTATTCACCGCGCCGACCCCATGTTTCATCACCGTAGGAATTTCAAAACTGCGAACGTTTGCCATTAGTTCTCCTGTAAATAACTCGACCAACTCGATTGCCAAGTATGACGCAGTTGGCATTGCCGACATTAACCGCGTCTCACCTCTTCCGGCAATTCATACCACTTTACTTTTTCGCCCACGCGTTCGCGCATCTTCCATTTCATGCTCTTGGGCGCCGTTTCGATCGCGGCTTCCAGACCGCCCAGGCGCGCCCGCAAAGTGTCATGTTCGCGCTCCTCCATGTCAACCGTCTGCATATATCGTTTGACCTTGCCGATGCTCAACATGCTCGTCTTCCACAAACCCCAGTCGTCGCCCGTCAGCTGTGTAATGCGCTTGACATTGATCGTTTCGTCGTCCGTTTCGCCAATCGGATGGTCCAGCAGCAGCGCACAAATATCACGAATATCCTTTTCGTTCATCTCGTAGATTTGCAGCTTGGTCAGCATCAATTCCGCCAACGGGATCGTCAGCGCGTCCTTGCCGAGTCGGTCCGTTATCGGTATCTTGTGACACATGGAGAATTGGGCGATGAATATATCAATCTGCCGTCCGTGCGCCTCGTCATAAAACAAGAGCCGCACATCCCCGTTAAACAGATTGAAATTCTTGTTGGGCACATACCCCAGCGCGTCAAACAGCTTTTCGATTCTGGCGGCTTGCTTGTTGGGCGTCGCAAAATCAATGTCGGGATACGGGCGCGTCAGCGAGCGGTGCTTGGCGCTTTCGCTGTGCAGCCGCACCGCCAGCCCTCCAAGCAGTCGCAAAGTAATGCCCTGCTGCTGTGCAGTTTGCACAACGCGCAGGGCTTCGTCTTGAATATTATCTAGCGGCATTGCCATACACACATTCTTATTCGACCGGAATTTCCTTGTACACGTTGTCGAGGTCCACACCCTGCTGCTTGCGATACATGCGCGCGCCGATATAGATCACAATCGCAAGCAAATACATCGCGCCCATAAAGATCAACGAGTTCAAGTTCTTGAGCCCCGCCTCGTTGATGCTGTAGCCGATGCCATACAGGGCGTTGGGGTCGAGCAGCCACTGGTAGAGCAAAAAGACCAGAAACGCCCCAAAAATCACCCCCGCGACGGTGATAAATGGTATTCCCGCGATCTTGTATTTGGCAATGGGCGACGCCTCGTACAAGTCCTTTTTCGTATAGGGCAGGATGATTGCCGCTATCGTCGTGCCGAGAAAAGTCACGGCAATCACCAGCGTCGAGCACAGGGTGAACGTGGCAAAGTCGAAAATGTTATAGACATACAAGACCGAAACGATCAGCCCGGGAATGATCATTGCCAGCATTGCATAGATGGGCGTCCGGGTGCGGGGGTCCACCTCCGCCATCTTTTCAGGCAGCAGCCGGTCGAACGCCGCCGCAAAGATCACGCGCGTGGACGAGAGAAAGACCGTCGCCGCCCAGCCAAAAAACCACATGCTCATTGCCAGCAGAACGGCGAATTGCAGAATCGGAACGTCGGTCAGAAACATCGCCAGCAGCGCGGGATAGGGCCAGATCGCGCCGAGCGGCGGAGCCGTTTCCGTATAGCCCCAGCGATAGTTCCAATACGCCGCGTTCGCATTCGACAACCACGACCAGGTAATAGTCTTGTCCACCAGCATAAAGAAAATGACGGCGAGGATGGTTGTGATGGTCAACGCCAGCCCCATCCCATAGAAATTGCGCTTGAAATCGTCCGCCCCTTTGACTTCGCCGTATAACGTCGCGCCCCAGTTGGGCCACAAATTAAAAAAGACCAGATACGGCATCAGCAAAAAGATGGCAAATAGCGAGCCGCCCCACAGCGGGGTCGCCGCGCCCGCTTCGGTCCCGGCAGCGATCGTCGCCGTGTAAATATCCCCCGCGGGCAGCCCAAACATCCGCGGCGCCTGCGCGTTCAGTCCGGCTTGGAACGCGGCATTGTTCCCAAACAGCAAAAATACGCACACGATAACAAGTCCCGCATTGCCGATCCAAAAGCAGAACTTTTGCATCTGCGAATAGGTGCGCATCCCCAGTCCAATCACGATGGCGGCAAAGATTACGGTAATCACGCACACTAACATAAAGCCGTTGGGGTCTTGCGCAAACCATGTCGCCAGCGACGCTTGTCCCACAACACCCAACAAGGGCACAAAGAAAATGTGCCGCAGCATGTCCGCATAAATCGGCGTCCACAACCACAGGATAAACCACCAGCCGGTCACCGCAAGCACAAAGCCGACAAACCCGCCGAGGATGCGGGACTGCCACACATAATCACCCCCCGCCCGCGGCATGACCGCGATCAGGCACGCATAGACGATACATTCCGTCAAAATGATGATCCCGCTGATAATGATGGCGGGAATCAAGCCGCCTTCAAAAAAATACATCTGGCTGATGATATAAAAGCCAAGTGTAACGAGATTGATGGAAAAGAACGCGTAAATAAACGCGTCAAACACAGACCACGAGCGCACCAGCCCGGTCGCCTTGCGCAGAAACAAACTGTCGCCGCCCATCGCCTTTTGCACACCTTGCATTGACATATTGCCTCCTTTGGTCCTTGATTCATGATTTTCGATTTTGCCGCAATAATCAGCAATCAAAAATCATCTATCCTCAATCGCCTTTATCCTGTCGTCAACTGATAGCTCTTGACCCCTTTTTTCGGGTCCAATTCCACAATCGCGCCCTGCAGGACCCCCTGTTCGTATAAACTTCCGGCGTTGATCGCCAGCGTCTTGCCCAACCTTGCCGTGCCCTTGCCCTCGTGAATGTGCCCGTGGAGCGAAACGAGCGGCTGATATTTGAGAATCGCGTCCCGCACCGCTTTGCTCCCCACCGGAACCAGCGAGCGTCCCGCGTCCACCACATTCAGATTCTCGTCCAGCATTGCCGCCTCGTCCAGATTCGAGCCATACGGTGGACAATGAAAATTAAAGACCATCTTTTGCATGTCCATGTCCGACGTGATCATTGCCTCGATCCGTTTTGCCAAATCCTCTTCGGATGCCTCGCGGTGCGTTTTCCACGGCGTACTGTTGCTCCATCCGGTGCTGATCATGCTGAACCCGCCGCCGAGGTCAACCGAAATTCCTTCGGCGAGTTTCACGCGGCTTGCCCGCTTGATCACCTCATCCACCGAGAAATCATCATCGTTGCCGGGACTGACAAAGCATTTGATGTTTGTATCCTTGAGCCGTGTCTCTGCCAGCTCCATCCATCGCGCCAGGACACGCAGCATCTCGGCATTGAAAAAAGCATCCACCTTTTTTGGGTCGGCGTGGAATTCCCGCATCATCTCTGCGGTCGCGCGAAAGGGATAATAACCGCGTGATGCGATCCGCTTTTCAAACTCCTGCGCCTCCGCTTCGGTGGCAAGCAGAAATTCCTGCTGAAGCAGCACCCCTTTCCACGTCCCATCGGACTGTTGTTGAATCGGGACCAGCGCCTTGCCGGTCATGTCGCCGCCCAGCACCAAAACATCCGCGTTATAGAATTTTCCCGCGTTCAGAAATTTCTTCCAGCAGATTTCAGAACCATGCACATCAGTCGCAAAAAAGAGGCGCGGCATCGCAGCTTCCCTTGTCAGGAACTATTTCCGAATGGCTGTCCGCACGCGAGCTGTGCGCGGAATAGCCGTAATTGCGGCATCTTGTCTCACTCACCCATTGTGATGATATTCTCTTTACATCGGTGCGTCAATAGGGGTTCAACCGGTGATTGCCATATCTCAAAACCTGCGAGGTCTCGGAGACCTCGCAGGTTTTGAAGGCGGGAAATCACCGCGGGTTCAACAGCCAATTTGCGCGCCGCGCCATTTGATGTTAAAAATTACGCGCTTGTGGTTGCGCCATCGCTCGCGTGGCAACCCTGTGTTTGATGCCTGCTCCTGCTTCCGGCGAGGTTAACCCACAAGCCCGATTTACCGTATTGATTCATCGCACGCACGTGACGCGTGCCTTGTCAAGGGGGACCACATCATGAAGACAACATCAGCAAAAAATAAATGGGCGCGTTTCGCGGTGCTTTCCGCCCTGCTCATCCTCGTGCTCGTCGCAATCGCTCCGCTCCAGACGACCTTTGCCGACGAGCCGGAAGGTATTGACGTCATTGTCACAAACGACGGCAAAAAATTCCAGGCGAACGTCGCCGATGTCGCTTTTTCCCACCCTTATGCAGGGACGGGCGCGCAAACATTCAACGAATCAGAGGCGACGCCCGGCAACGGGCAAGTGATGCAGTTCGGCAATCAGACCGAAACTGTGATCGTGCCGGATGGACGGAGCCAGGTCACCAAAACCAGCAAATATCCCAACCGGGCAATTGCCAGTTTGGTCATGACCTATCCTTATGGTGATTTTATCTGCACCGGCTGGTTCATTGGTCCCGATACCCTCGCCACAGCAGGACATTGTGTATTCGATCCGTCAACTCTGCAATTTCCAACAAAAATCATGGTCTATCCCGGACGCGACGGCAACAACCTGCCTTATGGCAGCGCACAGTCAATCCAACTCTTTACCAACAATTGTTGGACCTCCACCCAAAACCCCAAATGCGACTATGGTGGCATCAAGATCAACAAAACCCTGGGCAACACGGTCGGCTGGTTCGGTTTCGGCTGGACAAACGACAACAATCAACTGTTGAATCATAAAGTCCATGTTCGGGGTTATCCCGGCGACAAGCCGAGCGGCACAATGTGGAACATGAAAGGACCGCTTCAGGTGATTACCAAAAAGCAGGTCGGCTACTCGATTGATACCTTTGGGGGTCAAAGCGGCTCACCCGTTTTTGGCAACATGGTTTTTGGCGCCTTCCCATGCAATCCTTGCGGTGCCGGTATTCACGCCTATGGCTTTGACCAGTTCAACCCCAGACCGCCCTTTTACTCGCGCAACAGCGGCACCCGCATCACCCCAAAAGTATTCAACGCCCTCTGCAATTATCGCGGCGGCTGTAGCTGATCGTATCTCAGCTGTCCTCGGATGACAGCGGGAATCACGTCAACGGAATGGCGAGGGGCAAACAAACTGCGTTTGCCCCTCGCGCATCACCAAGCAGCGGCGGCTCTATCCGCCCTCGACAACTATTGTGCTACGCTCTTTCATTATCCTCGCTTTGCATTCTTGGTTTAACCGCGACCGGGAACCGCTCGTGCGCGCATCTGCATTAACCCCGCTCTTGCTCGTTATTGCCTTGTTCCTGGTCGGCTGCGCGTTCGACCGGCAGATCTCTCCGCCCAATCCCGGCGGTCTTGCTCCGGCGCCTCCCGCCGCAACCCTCACACCGCCCCCGCCCGGTTCCACTGCCGCGCCCGCGCCCTCTGCAACTCCAATGGATGATGATACCGTTACCATAGACCTGGGCACTGCGCCACCGAATCAGCAGCCCCTTCCCTCGGGTCAAACGCGAATCTATGGACGCGTCACCGGTCCGCAAGACGCACCCATTCACGGCGCTGCCGTCACAATCCCACGCGGCACCTCTCCCGTCCCCGAGCGCGCCGCCCTTACCGACGAAAACGGCAACTACAACTGGGTGCTCCCTCCCGGCATTTACACCGTCCAGGTCAACGCCGACGGCTTTCAACCCGCCCAGGCACAAGCCGACACCCAACAACAAGCCGAATTTGAACTCAACTTTTCCCTCAAGCCAGAATGAACATCGTCTTGCCTCAATCGTCCCTTGTCCCGGTCTCTAGTCTCCACCCCTTGTTTACAAACTTGTATATTCCTCTCGATTGCGTTATAACAAATTTTGAACCCACCCGAGTACACTATGAGCAAAAATTTCCGTGACGTGCTTGCGCGCGGCGAACGACTTGTTTCCGATGGCGCCACCGGCACAAATTATCAAGCGCGCGGGCTTGAACGCGGCCAAGCCCCCGAACAATGGCTCGTCGAATCCCCGGCCAAGGTGACGCAACTCCACCGCGATTTCATCCTCGCCGGCGCAAATATCATCCTCACCAACACTTTTGGCGGCACCGCCATGCGGCTGGCTGACACCGGCATTTCTGAAACTGCCGCGCAGGTCAATCAACGCGCAGTCAACCTGGCGCGCAACGCCATACAGGGCGAACGCGTGTGGGTGGCAGGTTCCATCGGACCCTCCGGGGCTTTGCTCGAACCGTTCGGCGCGCTCTCGCGAGAGGACGCCATCGCCCAATTTCGCGACCAGGCGCAAGCTCTCGCCGACGGCGGCGTAGATTTGATTGTCATCGAAACGCAATTCGATCTGGGCGAAGCGACCGCCGCCTTTGAGGGCGCACGCGCCGCAACCGGCTTGCCCCTCGTCGTCTCGTTCAGTTTCGATATGGGCACCAACACCATGATGGGACTGAAAGCGGCACAGGTTGCCAAAGAAATGACCGCGCTGGGCGCCGACGCGGTCGGCGTAAACTGCGGTCGCTCGCTCGACGAAAACCTCATCAACCTCAAGGAAATGCGCGCCGCAACCCACCTGCCCGTCTGGATGAAACCAAACGCCGGGCTGCCCCGCATGACGGACGACGATGTCGCCATCTATGACGTCACTCCCGAAATCATGGGCGAGCAAGCCGAACGCTGGCTCGAGACCGGAGCGCAAATCATCGGCGGCTGCTGCGGCACAACACCCCAACATCTGCGCGCCATCGCGCAAGCGGTCGAACGTCTGCGCGTCAACGCCTGAGCGCCGTAAAGTGACAGGCGTTTGCGCCGTGCTCGGACGCTTTGCGTACGGGACACGCATACTGCGACCAAACCCGGGACCGACGCGTGTGCGTCGGTCTTTTTTTTTGGTGTCCATTTTTTCCAATCTGTAGTAGAATGTCTTGGTTAAGATTCCTTAACAATTATTGCGGAGCGAATTGACTATATACCTTTTACCGGTCCCCCTTATTTTTCTGGCGCTGATGGCGTTGTATTCGTTCTTTATTGGCTTTAATAATTCTGGCATGCTTGTTGCCGCTCCCATCTCGACGCACTCGGTCGCGCCCCGGACTGCCATTATGTTGGCAGTCATCTTTGAATTTATCGGTCCCTTTCTCTTTGGCTCTGCCATCGCTTTGACGATTGGGCGGGATTTCCTGAACGTGAGCGAGATCAACTTTGATGTTCTCCTCGCCATGGTCATTTCCCAGATCGTCTGGCAGCTGCTGACGTGGTTCCTGCGCTTTCCATCCAGCGCCACGCACGCGCTGGTGGGGGGTCTGAGCGGCGCCGCCTTTGCGGCCGCAGGTTGGAGCGTCTTTCGGATTGACGGCATGGTCCGTATTTTCATCGGCTTGCTGCTCGCGCCGGTGCTCGGCTTTGCCGCGGGCTATATCGCGTTAAAAGTTATTCTGTGGCTGGTGCGCGGCGCCAGCCCGCGCATCAATGTTTTATTTCAGCGAGGGCACTTTTTCACCACAGCCGCACTGGCAATGAGCCACGGCTCCAACATCGGTCAGCAAAGCATGGGGCTGATTACGATGGGGCTGGTGCTGTTGGGTCTCCAGGTCACGTTCCAGGTGCAAACGTGGGTGGTTGCTTTTGTCGCGACCACCCTTGCGCTCGGTGTGGCTACCGGAGGGTATCGTCTCGTTCGCAAGCTCGGGGGCCAGATCTATCGCCTGCGCCCTTTGCACGGCTTTACCTCACAAGGTTCCTCCGCCGGTGTCATGCTCGTCACCGCCCTCATCGGCGTGCCGGTCTCCTCGACCCAGGTGATCAGCACCTCGATCATGGGTGTCGGCGCCGCCGAGCGACTGCGCGGCGTGCGGTGGGGCACGGCGGGCAATATCATTGCCGCCTGGTTCGTCACGATTCCCGTAGTTTTTGTCTTTTCGGCAGCGTTATATCTTGTGCTTGACCGTCTCACATAGTGCAACAACATGATGAAATTGCCGAGTCATGCGCTGGCGCGCGAGTTATAAAACTGGATACTCTATGCGATGAACTTCATCGCCGCAATCTCATGTTGTTGCACTACTAGCGTATGCGCCTCTCTAACCCCTTTCGTTCCCGCCCCAACAATTTCTTGCAGCATCTCACGCTTCAAGCCGACAAAACGCGCCAAGGTCTGGAGATGTTGGAGCGCTTTTTCCTATCCCACGACCCGAATGATGCGCGCCGCGTCGAGCAGATCGAAAAAGAAGCCGACGAACTGCGCCGCATCCTCATTGACGATCTCAATCGCGCGTTCGTCACGCCGATTGACCGCGAGGACCTGTTTGCCCTCTCACGCACCATTGATGATGTCCTGGATTACGCATACAGCACTGTGGATGAAGTCCAGCTCTTTGAACTCGAGCCGACGGAATTGATGCAAAAAATGGTGGGGATTCTGCGCGAAGCCGCCGAAGAACTTCATCTCGGCGTCACCCAGCTGCGCGACCGCCCACAGGTCGCCCTCCAACATGCCACCCGCGCCAAAAAATTGGAAAACCGCGCCGAGGGACTGTATCGTGAAGCGTTGGCTGAATTGTTCCAACAGCCCAAAACGCTTGACGATATCATGGTCATGCTCAAACGGCGCGAGGTCTATCGCCACCTCTCTAACGCCGCCGACCGCGGCGATGAAGCCGCCAACATCATCTCTGACATTGTGGTCAAAATGACCTGAACCCGAGTCTGCGGGTCTTCTCCCCCCGCCATTTCGACCGCCCCCGCCCCCTTTAAGACAAAAAACGCCCGCATCTCTGCGGGCGTTTTTCTCTGCTTGCTACTCTTTGTAACGCACATAAAAACTTTGCCACCGACCTTTTTGACAGCCAAATTCGTTGCACGCCTTTACGCGCCAGAAATAGGTCGTCTGTCTTTCCAGCGCTTCGGGCTTGAATTGCGTTTCGGTCATATTCCCCCGAAACACTTTGGTCCCATTCTTGGCATCCTTCCGAATCAACAAACGCGACCACTGCGTGCACGAGTCTACCGACCATTTGAGCCACGGCCTCACCTTGAGCGGTCGCGCCTCATCGGTGGGTGACAGCGGGACCGGCTTGCCGGGCTTGGCAACGCACGCCGGTGTTTCCGTCGGTGTAACCGTAGGCACATCAGTTGGCGTTTCTGTCGGCGTCGGCGTCATGGTTGGAGTTTCCGTAATCGTCAGTGTATCGGTCGGCGTCAACGACGGACCGCCGGGCGTGATGGTGGGCGTGTCCGTTGGAGTATTCGTCGGCGTATATGTCTCCGTGGGTGTGTTCGTCGGCGTGTTTGTCACTGTCGGTGTGTTCGTCGGTGTATATGTCTCGGTGGGTGTGTTTGTCGGGGTTGCCGTGAGCGTCGGTGTTTCCGTCGGCGTCGGCGTCACCCAACCTGTGGGCATGGCGAGATTGGTTGCGGGGTCGCCCAATAGATTGTAGGTCTGTAGCAAATCGAGATTACTCCCACTGTCAGTCAAGAGTTTGACCTTGCCCAACACCGCTGCATCGCCAATCCGTGTCCGCCCAATTTGCATCACCGCTTCAAAAAAGCCGCGGTCCAAAAAGTCATGTCCCGACGCCACCCCAAAACCCGTCGGCGCAAACGAGCCGATTGCGCCACCATTCGTCTGATTCACAAGCGCCTCGCTCACCGATTGTGAACCGGGACTGTGAAAAAACCCGTCCATGCACGTCATGGGTCGCATCATCGCCAACATGGCACCATTAGTCAGGTTGGGAGGATCGTTAAACAAAAACAAATTGTGTGCCCACCCCGCAATCGAACCATGACCAACATAGTTGATTATGAGGCGTCCCGAATTAAAGGCGCCTAACAATGCAGTTCTTGTGGAGGCAACCGACGAATAGGTCGAGTAGGGCAAGGCACACCATGGATACGCGCCCGTGTTTGTGCATGGGTTATAGTAAATTCGTTCGACCGTCATTGGAGCGGGAACATAATACGGGTCGCTTGCAATTTCATCCGAGAATTGCCAGAAATCTCCTGCACTGTCGGCGTTTCCATTCGATTCATAGGCATTATCGCTGATAAAAGTTGCTGTATTCCTCCAACTGCCGGGTGGCGGAGCGGTTTCATAGTTCGTAATTTTTGTGACCCACGCGTCTACTTGCGCTGTCGTCAGAACCGGCAAGCGGCCGAGAGCGATGCTCGGCAGCGGGCTGTTCGGTTCCAAAGTGACCATATGGCTGTCTGTCGCCGTCATCCCAATCCACGGGTCAACCAACTTGATGAATGTCGGAATATAGTTGGGCTCGATACTGTCGCCCGGATAATTCTTGAAATTATAATTGCCATTTCCAACCAGCAGGGCATACGCCGGTTTCGGCTCTTGCCAATTTGCGTACGCGTAGGCAAGAAACGAGCGTATTGCCTCCGGCGTAAACAAGCCATAGCCGAACTGGTCATAAATCTCATTGACATCTACAACTTGGACGCGCCAGCCCTTGCTCGCGCGATAATCCGCAAGGGGCTGAATGTTTGCTGCAAAATTAGGGTGCGTGATAATGATGTAATCCGCGCCATTTGACGTGCTCTTGAGATCAGGTCCGCTGTCCTGCACAATACTTGTTGGTGTTTTCCGCTGATTGTTGCGCAGCGCATAATACTCGCGTGGTGCCGTCGCATCGTCCGAGAACTGAAGCGTAAAAGACCCTCCGGCATTTGCGACCGTATGGTCAACTGCAACAATATTTGTTGGATCGGTAATGTCGTAAACATCTAGATTCGAATTCGTAAACCCCGGGACCTGATAGTTCCACGTTCCGCTTGTGGTCTGATTGAACCGCAGTTCATCATTGCGCGCCGCAATCTGGCTGGTGTATTCAATTTCGAACGAATTGACAAAGATATAGTTAGGATACGGCAGCATCTCGGCATAGCGGATCGTATTGTTCCCATTCACCAGGAGATTTGCCGGAAACGACACCACAAAGTTGTGGACCTGTCCTCCTGACCAATCCTCAGCAAGTATTTGAGTCCCGTTGATAGAAATTCGTGATGAATGGTTCCCGGACCAATAAGGCGCCACACTACCGGACAACTTGGCTGTGCCTGCAGCAACTGGACTGCCCAGCGACACGGTATAATCAATCGAGTTGGGATCTCCGTTCCCATCAAGATCGGCGCCACTTGGGACCGCATAGGAATACCAATGGTCAGCGTTCTCGTTCATGGGGAGAGCGCCAAGAAATGTTCGATTGTCATCTACCCGCACCTTGTCCGTAAAGGCGGTTGCCGCATTTCCTCCTGCTACGCTACGTGGCGCGACGCGTTTTCCTGCCCCATTTCCGTACGAAAGCCGATAGACATTGGTATCGGTGTAGATCGTATTGGCGCTTGTGCCCCAAAACAAAAAGAGCTCACCGCTGTCACAACGATTGTTCGAGTTGTCATCCTCGGTAGCAATCGCGACTTCGGCAAAAACCGCAGTTTTGGTGTCGAAAGTTGAGAGTTTGTACGTGGAAAACTCGGCCGACCCCGTCGGAAATCCCGCTGCTGACAGGTCATCACACCGCACACGGTAGATCCCATCAGCATTCACCATGATCTTGTAAGCGGGATTTGCGCTTGACTTGCCTTCCGGTACGATCGTTCTCTCTGCTGTCGTCCGCGTGGTCCGCCACGATTTTGCAGAGCTATAGTTCAACAGCCCTGCGGCAAGCACATCTTCAAACGGTCCTTCATTAACGGCAACTCCGATACGTTCGGCAGGGGCATTCCTAGGCAAATTGAAATCGAGCCGCACGCGCACTTTGCTGTGGGTGATTAGCTCACGCGTCGCGGGATTATACTGAAAAGGATGAATCCGGACCGTCACATAGCGCTGACTTCGCCACAAGGCAGGTTCAGAGACCTCGACCAACTGGGAAGGATAGAACCCATTTTGGGAGTAAACCGGGCCCGCCCGATAAGTGACCCCCCCGTCCTGTGGCAATGTTTCCTCGGGAACATATTTGACCAAAGTCGTCGGACCCGGGAGAGGTGGATTAGAGAGCGTCTCGGAACTAGATTCGTCCTGAAGAACACTTACCGAGACTTGTGCGTCTTGCGGAATGGCTATCATGCTGCCAGCAAGCGGCAAGCGAGGTTCACCGGGGGCATTTGTATAGCCCCACTTGGGCACCTTAATGTCGAGAAATACTCCGCTGTCAACAGTCACCTGGTTGACGGATGCTTTCTCCGGCTCAACCAACAAAACGACATCGCTAGAGGTCGAGCGCACCAACTGCACCTCCCCTCCCGCTTGCGACTGAGCAAATGAGGGTGAGACTGCTGTCAAGAGTACCCCGATCAACCCAAGGCACAATCCGACCCAGCAGAGTTGTCGCGCTGGAGATCTCGCGATCCGATGTATTGTTTTACTCATACTCCCCCCCTACCAAGATGTCACATTTTAGATTCTTGAACCGACACACCAAACGCTACAAAGAGTCTTGATTCAATCCACAAAAAATGCCGCGCCTGAACTATCGCGCGGCAAGCCATTCAATTCCATTCGACGTGGGGCACAGCGACATGGATCAAATGTCGCCAAAATGGGTTAAACTGACGTTAGTCTGCTCTAACAAATCGATTACAGGTTTCCCCGATGAGTTCAATAGACAAGCACTAGCTTGGCCAGGGTCTCATCGCACTCTAGGGGCAAGGTGATACAGCCGTCGAGACGCAGACGCCGCTACAATTGCAGTTTGGCTGGCAAACTCCAGGACCTTGGTTAGTGCACGAAGACGCATTATTAATACCAGGTTGGTTACACGGACCACACGTATTCGCCATCGCCGGCGTCGGCGCCGTCACCGCAATAATCACCGGAATCATCACCGCCGCCCCGACGATCCCCGCCTTGACCAAAAAGTCGCGCCGGCTCATCTGCTTGTATTGCGTCGGCATCGTCCCGCGCTCGATCAAGAGGTTCCGCTTGTCCAGCTGCTCCAGCGCATAATAGACCACCCGCGGGTCCACCTTGCTCCCCAGGTCAACCGACATTTTCGAGGCAATTTCAGAAACACTCGTTTTCCCGTCGGCATATTTCCAAACAAGCGCCGCGGTGGGGTTCAAACAACTGGCTTGAACGTTTTCCGAGTCATAGATCAGAATTTCGTTATGGAGCTCTTCGACCACGAGGTTGGTGTGTCGGGCGCTCGGATAGATAGAAAAACTAGACATGACGCCTCCTGCGACGCGCACGGACGCTGTTGGCTGCAACTCCCTGCACCCGGAGCGTATCCGCATAGAGTCGCGTTTTCGAGAATAACTTGCAAAAAAAATATCGGGGTCGCGAAAGGGGAATCTCGAGCAAATGACTCAATGCGCGGGGCGGTGAGCGCCCCTCGCGCCGATAAAAAAAGACGCCAGCCGAATCAGCTCAGGACGCTGGCTTGCCTGCAATTCCCCCAACTCGCCAGCCGACAAGTTATAAACTGGCGATTCTCATTATTACAAAATCACAACTTTTGTCAATACCTGCATCCTATCACTTTCGATACAGTTGTACAAACTCCCTCAATGACACCCGTAACCGAAATCCCATCCCGAGACCAACAATGTTGACCCCTAATCCGGCAATCCAGGCGCAGCTCGGGCAGGCAAAGCAAGAACTCGCGCTTCTCAAAGCCGAAAAAACCCGACTCTTTCCACCCAACACCGACCCGCTCGGAACGCCAAATTCAACGTCTAATTTTAGCCCTGCCTTACCTCAATGGCTGGTTCGGATTGGGTGAGTCCAGTTCAGACATCGGTGCCTCTTTGTCCCCGATGATTTTTGTCAAATGTCAACATAATCAAGTCTGGTGACTACCCACATCGCGTAGAATAAGTTTGTATTCAAAACCTTCGAGGTCTCGGAGACCTCGAAGGTTTTGAGATACAGGCAATCACCAGAATCAAGCAGGGCGCGCGCGTGTGAACCGCCGACACATTGTCGCGTCTAGATGGACGGCGACATGGAATAATCAGCGCGTTTTAATTCGCTTGATGTCGGACCAGGCGTTGGAATTGTCGGCGTGGATGATTTCGATTTTATAGAAATACGGCTTGTCCGCTTTTACGCTCTTGTCCACAAATTTGTACTTGGCGCCGTTGGGCTCGCCGATATTTTGGGCGCCGACCAGATCCGCGTTTAGTTTTTTGAATTCGCCTCGCTTGGAGGTGGCGCGCCAAACGTTAAAGCCAATTAGGTTGAATTCGTTTGCGGACTGCCACACAAGGCGCACCTTGTTTTTGCGCGTCAATTTTGCAGTCACGCTGTCTAGTTCCATTGCGGTCGGCGCGTCCAGGTTGATTCTGCCAGAGCCATAGCGATTGTTGGACGGACTAGTTCCGCCGCACGTGCCGCCGTCTGCCTTGAAGAGCGCTTGGCTCTTGAGCGAACCCACAAGCTGCGCCAAAGTCATCGAGGGCGTTCGCGACCACATCACCGCTGCCATGCCTGTCACATGCGGCGCGGCGGCAGAGGTGCCAAAAAAGCCGCCGCCATTATTGGCATAGTTCGTGCCGTCATTGGCGCCATACGTTTCGCCGCTCACACCGTCGGGCGCGACCACATCCGGTTTGTTGACCGTTGTGCCGGGGTCGCCGCCGCCAGGCGCGTTGCGCGGACCGAGACTGCTAAACGTCTCCAAGCCATAGAGCGGACTCGTGCCGTCCTCATTCCAAAACGTGGCGCCGACGGTAACAGAGCTGTCGCCATCGCTGGGAATGAGTAGACTGTTGCACTGATTCGTATACCAAAAACTATTTGCCGCGCCTTGACTATCCTTGAAACTATTAAAGGTGTGTAACTGCATCCAGTGCCCGAAATTGTTGGGGCAGCTTACGTTCGTATAACGCTGAATGGCGACGGCATAAAAGCCGGCAGAAGGAACTGTATAACTGATTTGTTCTAGAGGTGGGACACTGGTGTTACACTGATCTCCGACTGAGCCGGCAACCTGGGTCCAACCCGAGCCATTCCATCGAAATAAATATAGATCGTAATTCTGATTGTTCTGATTTTGGGTGCGCCCGACGTTCCAGTCATTCCATTCTAGAAAAACTCTTAAGGTAGTGCCGCCTGAAATATTCCATACATAACCCGGACTCGGACCTATGCCCTGAAGATTGCCCGCGCCAAAGGTAATCCATTCGCCGCCGCCATATTGGACCGCTGTCCCCGACCAGTGCGCTCTTTGATTGTTGCCCGCCGAATTTGCCCAAAAGATGCCCGCGTTTTTGGCGTTGTCAACGATGGTATTAATCGGACCTGTGCCGTCATACGGTCCGCTGTTGACCCAGCCAATGGACATGGAAACCACTTTTGTGCCGCTGACGTTATTGATATAGTCATTGACCGCGTTGCCAAATTCGACGTCCGTGCTGAACGCGTAGAGGTAATGCGTCGCCTCGGGCGCCATATCGGTGGTAATCTCGGCGCACGCGGTCCCATGCGGATAGTTGGGTGTATCAGGACTAAAGCTGTACGTCGCGCTAAAATCTTTCAAGGTTATGCTGGCAGGCAGATCGCCTGATATTTGACGCGCAGCCCAACCGGTAAATCCGAAATCGAAAACGGCGAGCTTGACATCCTTGCCCTTCAAACCCGAGGTATGCCAGTTGTTGGTATTGGTGAGCGCGACGCCTTGACTCGTGACATTCCCAACCAGTGGCACAAGTCCTTTGGTTTGTCCGGGCGGTATTTCCAAAGGCGCGACGGGATATGGCAAGCGCACGTAACGGACTCCGGAGATTTTGGTCAGCGCTTCCAGCGCCTCAATCGGCGCCGATACTTGCACCAAATTCTGATACGCGGTTTCATAAACCGCGCCCGTCGCCGCAATCTCGCGCGCCAACGCGGGGCGGATGGCGATGGCGGGCGCGCGTTCGATCCGCGCGGATTTGCCGTCAGACTGTTGCACGGTTTCAATTTTTGGCGTGCCGGTGGGATGAGCGTCCGGGCTGACATCCATCTCCAAAATGACGCGGATGCGATTGTTTGCAAGATCAATATTTTGGTCTTGGCTATAGGATCTCAATTTGGTTTGGTCGCCGGTTTTGTGCGCGGCGACGAGCTGCGCCAACTCGTCTTGCAAACCGGCAAGTGAGGATGGTCGGCTCGGCGCTCTCTCTGGCGCAGTCAGCGCCGTCTCGGGGAGTTTTTGCGCGGTGGTAACGATGACATTGGACAAGGGCGCGGGCCCTTGAGAATTTACCAGTATTGGCAAACCCAAGCCGATGACCATCGCGAACGCAACGAGTAAAATGCTGATGCGTTTCGAGTTCACGTCAAACCTCCTTGAGAATACGCGCCTCGTTGCGTATGCGACGGACGCAAAGATAGATTGCGTGGTTAGCGCGGTGGCGCTCGAAAGAGATTGTCGAAAATATATGAGGGCCGACAAGTTATAAACTGGCGATCCTCATTATTACAAAATCACAACTTTTGTCAATACCCTCACCCTATCAATTCCGATACGGTTGTACAAACTCCCCCACGACTCTAATTCCCGCTTCCAATTTGATTTCACTCGGACAACCTGCTAGAATGACAGTCGCAACCAAAATTCCATCCCGAGACCAACTATGTTGACCCCTAATCCGGCACTCCAGGCACAGCTCGAGCAGGCAAAGCAAGAACTCGCGCTTCTCAAAGCCGAAAAGACCCGGCTTTTTCCACCCAACACCGACCCGCTCGGAACGCCCGACAAGTTCCCCGGCAGCTATACACCCGAAGAGCTTGCCAAACACCGCCAACTGAACGCCCAAATCGAACTACTCGAACAACGCGTGGATGAGCTCCAACTGCGACTCTATACAAAATGAGTGCGTCTCTAGAGGGACTCAAGCCCGCGGGCATCGTGGTGGACCTCGAGACGCGGCAAATTCAATTCAAGTGGAGCGATTCCAACACAAGCACGTTCGATTTTGACACACTGCGCCGCGCCTGCCCGTGCGCCGAATGTCGCCCCTGGATTCACGACTTGACCGGGTCAAGCGGCTCGCACGAACCCTCGGAAGCGGTCAAGACCGCGCGCGGCGAGCTGAAATCGCTGCAGGATATTCAACCGGTCGGCAGTTATGCCATCCATTTCGATTGGGCGGACGGACATGTCACGGGCATCTATGACTGGAAATATCTGCGCGAGCTCGACCCTACCCTTGTCAACCCGACCACCCGCTAGCCACCCGCTAGCACACCCGAGTACACCTGACCGTGAGCGAAACCCTTCCCGTCAAACTCTTGCTCGAGTACGACATCCCGGACGAGGTACAAGAAACGTACTATCGTTTCGTCACGGGCGAATTTGTGCCCCAGGTCAACCGTCTGGGACTGGAACTCGCCGAAGTGTGGGAAACCGTCTATGGCGATTACCCGCGTCGGCTCATCGTTTTTGTCGCGCAAGATTATGATTCATGCAAAAACGCTCTGCTCGGCGAAAAGTATCAGCGGCTCGAACGCAAACTCTTGCGTTTTGTAAAAAATTACAGCAAACGGATTGTGCCCTACAAGGGACAATTCCAATTCTGACCCGCAGAGACGACGACGGAACGGTCCAATTTGGTCCACGCCAATTCCGCGGCGATCACTACAAGCTCAGTCCCCGTCTCCATCTGCCCGCCCTTACGGGCAGGTTCGACCTCCCCAGGATTCCATACCGCAATGATCGGCAGTTCCGCGTCAAAAGGCGAGCGCGCGCGTGTTTTGTCCAACTCGCTCCCCGGCATAGAGTTCAATCCACCCGTCAAATTCCACCACAACCAATTCGCAAGCGTATCCGAGAATTCGAAAGCAGAAATTTCTTCCGGTCTTGGACTCTCCAACCCGAGATATCCACGCGAAACTATCTCTTCTCCCTGCCGGCTCCACACCACCCGCGCGCGCGTCTCTCCCACAATCGCAACGCCTGCAATCTCGCGCGACAGCGTGCGCCCGATATCCAGACAGGCTTGAATCACCCTTTTCAGTTTGTACCACACTTCGGCGGGATCAAATTCCTGCTCGCCGCCGGGGACCTCGACAAGTTGAAAGGTTTGCTTGGCGGAAGCGACATTCTTTAACTCCCGTGTGACGAGCGAGGCGCAAAGGAGATTAGATTGAGCAGAGAGGACGAGGACAAAGCGGGGAGAAAACATCAATCGTCAAGCCGGCTTGATATTGCGTAGCATTTCCTGCTCCAGGTCCAAAAAAAATTGCCTCAGAACAGGCAATTCCAAGGGTTTGATCATTCGCGGCAAGCGATCCAAATTCCTAACTTGACGCATCATCCCGGCAAGATAAAACTCGGTTAATCCCGGGTCTTTTTCTTTGGCAAGTGTGACCAACCGTCCGAGCGAATATCCTTCCTGTAAAATAAAATAAAGATCAACAAAATCTTTGCTGGTGGTCCGCCCAAATATGGCGAGGACCTTGTTGACGCCAATATTCTCAAGAGAATCCACTATGACGCGACCAACAGTCCAATGCGCGCCAAATTGAACATTAATGTCACGCACCAAATCAATTTTCAAGGATTCGGTCGGAATCGTCAGAAACATCTGGCGGAACGTTGGTGTTGCCACCGAAATACTAAAGCTCGCCCCAAGCTCTTGCGCAACTTGCTGAATAGTCCGGTCAGCAAAACCTAACGCGTCATCATCCAAAGTAAACAAATCAATATCTTCGCTAAAACGGTGCTCGAGGTAAAAAGCAGCCAGCGCTGTGCCGCCTGTCAAGAAAAATTTCTGTCCCAGAGCCGTTCTATAAAACCGGTCCAGAAACTCGTTCTGAAATGGCGTAAGGATTTGCGAACTAGTCACGGCTCCAAACCTCTAATGCGTGTAACCACAATTCTTTTAGATAAGGAGTACGCCACTGAATCCTGCCAAAGTTATCCCGCACATCCTGCAACTTTAGAAAAGTCCAGATGTCATGCCAATGAGCCGACTGCAAAATGCGGCCCATCACCCAGATTCGCTCAACTTCGTTTCCCTCGCGCAAAATCGCCCGCACATCTTCTTCGGTGAGATCATAGTCCCAAAAGAAATATACACCCCTGCGGTCAGTTTTCGCGTCGTTCGCTATTGTGTCCATCGCTGTAGCCGGCTAATTCACCCAAAGTCGCTGTGCAAGCGCGCGATGGTTAGTATTTTCCACCCGCAGTTGCGGGTTCCACCCGCGCGCCGAGCGCTTCCTGGACAATCTTTACTCCGGCGCTCGCGCCGATCCGCGTCGCCCCCGCCTTGATCATCTCTTGCGCCTGTTCCAGATTCCTGACGCCGCCCGCCGCTTTGATGCCGAGATTTGGACCGACCGTTTCGCGCATCAACGCCACATCATGCGCTGTCGCCCCGCCGGGTCCAAAACCCGTAGAAGTTTTCACAAAATCGGCGCCCGCTTCTTTGGACAAGCGCGATGCGCGCACCTTTTCCTCGTCGGTCAAAAGCGCCGCCTCGATAATCACCTTGACGACGCTGCCAACCCGGTGCGCCGCATTCACCACTGCGCGAATATCCTCGCGCACAAAACTATCTTGGCCCGCCTTGAGTTCGCCAATATTGATGACCATGTCAATTTCGGTCGCGCCATCCGCCAGCGCCTGCTCTGTTTCAAAAACCTTGGTCAGAGTCGTGTGCGCGCCGAGCGGAAAGCCAACGACCGTCGCAATCTGCACCCCACTGCCGCGCAGCAGGTCCGCGCATTGTTTGACGAATGGCGGGTTTACACAAACCGCCGCAAAATGATGCTCACGCGCTTCCCGGCACAACTTTTCGATCTCGGCGGGTGTTGCATCCGGCTTGAGCAGTGTCTGATCAATATAACCCGCAATGTCCGGCGGAATATCCGCTGCCGTCAGACCGCGCGCCGAAATCCGCGCGGCGCCCGCATCCACGATTCGCCGCGCGCGCCCCGCACAAACCACCGCGCACACACCGCAATCCACGCACACACCCCCGACCGCATCATCACACACTCGGGTTGCGCAGGTTTGAAGCGCACGCGTGATCGCATCGGTCAATTCGTCAATCAGAGGAGAGAGATTTGTCATGACGGGTCCATCACGCTTTGAGAAAGCGCCGTTCGATCTCCATGATCTTTGCCACACGTTTCCGGTGGCGCGCTTCGGCGCAATCGGTCGTCAGAAAAATACGCGCGATCTCGAGCGCGGTCGGCGCGTCCACCATCTTGGCGCCAATGGTCAACACATTGGCGTCATTGTGTTCTCGCGCATTCGACGCCATTTTTACATCGTTGCAGTTTGCTGCCCGCACTCCCGGCACTTTGTTTGCCGCCATTGCCGAACCGATACCCGCGCCGTCGAGCAGTATGCCGCGCCAGGCCGCGCCGTCGCTCACCAGTTTCGCCACTGCATACGCAATATCCGGATAATCCACCGCATCCGCGGAAAATGTCCCGCAATCCAGTAACCGCCAGGCGCGCGGCGCCAGCGCTTGAATCAAAATCCCCTTGAGTTCAAAACCCCCGTGGTCCGCGCCAATTGCGACCGTATGTCGTTCGAGAGAATCGGCGCGGGCGGGCGCAGCCGGGAAATTTTGTTCGGCAAGCACCCGTTCGACTATTTCACGGACCCGTGCGCGGAGCGAGTCTTCCATTCAATCAGGGAACAAGAGAGACAAGGACTCGGCTCCATGTCGACGCCCGGTCCTTGCTGCTTGAAGCTTGACAGCGTTATTCGTCAGCGGCGTACGAAAAATGCGGCACCACCCCCCACTCTTCAGGGGGCCAGTAACTGATCCACGCTTTGCCGATCAGGTCTTTGGTCGGCAGCAGACCCCACGAGTGCGAATCAGAGGACTCGGGGCGGTTGTCACCCAGCACAAAGTACTCGTCCTCGCCCACCGTGATCGGTCCATAATCATAATCGGCAAAATTGAACGGATACGATTCCTGGACCCGCACGCCATTGACAAACACTTTGCCCGCGCGAATCTCTACCTTTTCTCCGGGCAAGCCAATCACGCGCTTGATAAAGTTCTTTTTCGGGTTCAGTGGATAACGAAAAATAATCACATCGCCGCGCTCCGGCGGCGCCAAAAGATACTGCAGTTTGTTGACGAGCAAAAATTGCCCGTCATGAAAATTCGGCTCCATCGAATAGCCCTCGATGCGATAATTCTCGATGGCGAATCGGATCATGAAAAAAATGACGAGCGTGAGCAGGACCGTTTCCACGAGCTCGCGGGCGGCATTTCCCCAATTGGTCCGCGTCTGTTGTTCGGTATAGTCGGGAAAGGTGGGAATCGGCTCCGCGGCCGGCGCATCACCGCCCGCCGCAGGATAGGGATAGGGATTCACCCGGGGAGTGGGGTCCAATTCGTAACTGTTAGCTGGTTCCAAAATAAAACTCCTTCAGCCCACTTCGTAGGCAGCCCACTGCGTGGGCAGCCCACACTGTGAGCAGCACGCCAGTCATGCGACGCGGGGGTGCCGTGCCGCACGTGCAAAGCCGTTGCGCGCAGGAATTATAACGGAATCAAAGGCGAGGAGCAAACGTTTCCGCACAGGATTTGTTGGCTATACGCACTCGCAGCGAGACCTCTCGCGCAGGGAATCACGCTGTGCCGCGCCAGGTGCGCGCTTTGCCTGGCATTTAGCCATTCAGATGTCAGGTTCGCGTCTCGACCACCAACCCCTGAAAATCAAACCCGGCGTCCAACACCTGTCCGCCCGCCGCGGTCAGCGCCTGCTTGAGATGTTGCGTGTCCCCCGCGCGTGCGAGAAAATAAAGACAACCACCGCCGCCTGCGCCCAGCGCTTTGCCACCCGCCGCGCCCGCATTCCGCGCAATCTCAAAAAACGCTTCCACCCGTTCATTGGTCGTCGAGGGATGCAAACGTTTCTGCGCCTCCCAGTTTGCGTTTAGCAAATCACCCAGCGCATCAATCGAACCATTTTGCAATTCGCCGCAAAACCTGCGCGCAACTTCTCGAATCGTTGCCAGCGCTTGCAAGGTATCCGGGTTGCCCGCGCGGAATGCTGCCTGCACATTCGCATGAATGTTGCCCGAAACGCGAGACTGACCCGTATAGACCACCACACTGCGGCTTTCCAGTTCGCGCACCCGCTCCAAGCCCGGGTCAAGCGGCTTGACCTGCACCGCATCTCCCAGGAATTCGAGCGCGAGAAATCCGCCAAACGCCGCCGCATACTGGTCTTGTTTGCCTCCGATCATGCCCAAATCCTGCACCTCGATGTCATGTGCCAGGTCGGCGATTTCGCGCCGCGTCATTGCCTCGGCGCGCACCGCACCAAGCGCGCCGACCAGCACCACGCCGGCTGCCCCCGAACCGCCCAGCCCCGAACCGACCGGGGCATCACTGCGCAGTGAGACATCCAGCGTTTCGACGCCAAACCGTCTGCATGCTGCCTGCACAAAGCGGTCGGTATTCGGCTGCGGCGATTCCGACAAACGAACCGAGACCCGCGTAATCACACCAAACGCGGCGTTTACAACCAGCCCTTGCTCCGCATCACAAAACGGCTGAACATCCGTCCAACCGCCAACAAAATCGAGGCGCGTGGGCGCGCGGGCAATGATTTGGTCTTGCATGGATAAGGGACATGATTTTTGAATCATCAAACTTACGGTAGCAGATTTTTTCAGCCCTTGCAAGGTGGGTATATTGATTCGGGGTGAAAACGATGCATGTCATCAGCGCAAAAACCTTCCCCCTACCTTGCAACTGCCCTCTGTTTGCGCTATCATGGGGGCGTCAATGACGACATTCGATTCTTTCCCCGCGTCCGATTTGTTCTTCCCATTTTTACGACAGGATATTCGCAAATGGATTTGAAACGTACACCCCTGTACGAAACGCATCGCGCCCTCGGCGCCAAGATGGTCGAATTTGGCGGCTGGGAAATGCCGGTCCAATACAAAGGCATTCTGGACGAACATCGCGTCGTGCGTACTGCCGCCGGTCTGTTTGACATTGACCACATGGGGCAGGTGCGCGTGACCGGACCCGAGGCCCTCGCCTATCTGAATTTTCTCCTCAGCGCCAATTTTACCGACATGGCGATTAGCACTGCCAAATATGCGGTCATGTGCTACTCGGACGGGACATGTGTGGACGATACCTTTGTTTATCGCTTTTCGGACGAGTGGATGGTTGTCATCAACGCAGGCAACCGTGACAAGGACATTGTCTGGATGCGCGCCCAGAGCGCCGGTTGGAACGTAACGCTCGAGGATGTGAGCGACGAATTCTACATGCTGGCATTTCAGGGCCCTCTCGCCGAAGAGATTCTGCAAAAAGTCGAACCCTTTGACCTGAGCGCGATCCGGTACCATCAAGCCCGCGAATTTCAAATTGACGGTCAACGCGGCATCCTGGCGCGCACGGGCTATACGGGCGAAGACGGGTTCGAATTGTTTGTTCCCGCATCACATGGCAAACACGTTTGGGACGCCATCCTCGAAGCGGGCAAGGACAAGGGCGTGCTGCCGATCGGTCTGGGGGCGCGTGACTCGCTGCGTTTTGAAGCCCGGTTCGCGCTTTACGGCCACGAGATTGACGCCAACACAACTCCTCTCGAAGCAGGGCTTGGTTGGGCGTGCGATTTGAACAAGAACTTTATCGGTCGTGATGCCCTGCTCAAACAAAAACTCGAAGGCGTCAAGAGAAAACTGGTTGGCTTTGAAATGCTCGAACGCGGCATTGCGCGCGGTGGTTACGAAATCTCTGTGGATGGCAGGTCCGTCGGCACGGTAACCAGCGGCATGCCTGCGCCCACGCTTGAAAAAAACATCGGGCTGGGCTATGTTCCACCCGAACTGGCAAAAATCGGCACGGAATTTGATGTCATCATTCGCGGCAAACCCGCCAGGGCGCGCGTCGTCAAGACTCCATTCTATGCGAATCGCGCGCGCGGCAAATAAACCATTCACAAGCGAGGTCTCGTATGTCCAGCGGCAAGGAAATCTCCTATCCCACTGATTTGAAATATGCAGCGACCCACGAATGGGTCCGCGTTGAGGGCGATACCGCAACTGTCGGCATAAGCGATTATGCTCAGGACGCCCTCGGCGACATTGTTTTTGTCGAACTGCCCGTCGTCGGGATGGAGTTGCGAGCAAAAAGCGGCTTTGGTGTGGTCGAATCGGTCAAGGCGGCGAGCGATGTCTTTATGCCCGTCGGCGGCTCGATTTCCGCCACAAATGATGAACTCGCCAACGCGCCCGA
This sequence comes from Anaerolineae bacterium, assembly GCA_020851635.1. Taxonomy (GTDB): domain Bacteria; phylum Chloroflexota; class Anaerolineae; order UBA4142; family SHND01; genus SHND01. The sequence continues at coordinate 33,307 of JADZCJ010000046.1, read as the reverse complement.
AACCGTCAACGCGGACGCCTTTGGCGCGGGGTGGATGATCAAAATCTCTCCGTTCAACGCAGACGACCTCGCCAAATTGATGGACGCTGCCACTTACAAGAGCAAAATCGAGTCCGGCGAAATTCATTGAGGAGACCCGTAGACAGGCAGACAACCCGCCACACACTGACACAGCTCCCTGTTTTCCTGTCCACGTTTTTGTCATGTCCCACCGTTTCATTCCCATCACCGATGCGGACCGCGCGCAGATGCTCAAGACCATCGGCGTCAGTTCAGTTGATACTTTGTTCGACGATGTGCCAAAAGAGGCGCAGTACCCGGACCTGAACCTGCCGCCGGCGCTTTCCGAAATGGACTTGCTCCGCACTCTGCGCGACATGGCTGCAAAAAACGCCAATGCGGGCGAGCACGCGTATTTCTTGGGCGCGGGCGCGTACAATCACTTTGTCCCGGCCACCGTCCCACATCTGATTTTCCGTTCTGAATTCTATACTGCCTATACGCCGTATCAGCCCGAAATCTCTCAGGGCACCCTGCAAACGATCTTTGAATACCAATCCATGATCTGCGATTTGACGGGCATGGACGCGGCGAACGCTTCGCATTATGACGCGGCAACGGCGGCGGCGGAAGCGGCTGTCATGGCGATCAACAGCGCGCGCACAGGTAGAAAAATCATCGTATCCCCCACTCTGCACCCGCACTATCGCGAGACCATGCGCACCTATCTACAGGGTCAAGACATCCCCATCGTCGGCGACGAGGATACCTCCCTCTCGCTTGATCAAGTGCTTGACAAACATCTGGATAACCAGACTGCCGGCGTGCTTGCGGCAAACCCTGATTTTCTCGGAAACGTGCGCGACTTCAAGCCGCTAGCTGACCGCATCCACGCGGTGGGCGCGCTCTCTATTATCAGCGTTTATCCGATTTCACTCGGCTTGTATCAACCGCCCGGTGACTATGATGCCGACATTGTTATTGGCGAAGGGCAATCGCTCGGCAACGCACTTGGGTTTGGAGGTCCCTATCTCGGGATCTTTGCCTGCAAAGAGAAATATCTTCGCCGTGTGGCGGGTCGTCTGGTTGGTGAAACCGTAGACAAGCAGGGACGACGCGGTTTTGTTCTGACTCTTCAAGCGCGCGAACAGCACATTCGCCGCGAAAAAGCGACCTCCAATATTTGCACCAACGAAGCCCTGAATGCGCTCGCCGCCTGCGTCTATCTGGCGACGTTGGGCAAGCAAGGGCTCCGCGACGTGGCGGAACTTTGTTACCAAAAAGCGCATTACGCGGCAAGCGAGATTGCCAAGCTCGGGGGCTATCGCGTCAAAACCCAAGAGTTCTTTAATGAATTTGTCGTCGAGTGTCCGCGTCCCGTTGCCGAAATCAACCGCGCGCTTTACAAGCAGGGCATCATCGGCGGCTACGACCTATCCCATGACTATCCGCACTTGAAAAACGGAATGCTCATCGCCGTCACCGAACTCAACACGCGCAGTCAAATTGATGCGCTCGTCAGCGCGCTCGGCGCTCTTGACTGATCCATGTGCGACAAAAGAACCAAAGGTTTTTCTACCGCACACTCCCATCTTTTTTATGTCTATCACCGCAAACAAACCCGAACCGTTACTCTATGAACAAAGTAACCCCGGCTCCATCGGCTACGCGCTCCCCGAGTCCGATGTGCCCCACACACCGCTGCCCGCCCACCTGATGCGCGCCGACCTCAATCTCCCTGAAGTGGCGGAAGTGGATGTCGTGCGTCACTTTACGCGCCTCTCACAGAAAAACTATTGTGTTGATCTGGGCATTTACCCGCTCGGCTCGTGCACGATGAAATACAATCCCAAGATGAACGAAGACGCAATCCAGCTGACCGGAATGTCGCAAGTGCATCCCATGCAGCCGCCCGAAACCGCGCAGGGAGTGATGCAGTTGATGTATGAACTGCAAGAATATCTCGGCGAAATCAGCGGACTGCCCGCCGTCACCCTCCAACCTGCCGCGGGGGCGCAGGGCGAACTCGTCGGCATCCTTGTCATTCGCGCCTATCACCTCAAGCGCGGCGACACAGGGCGCAGTGAGGTCTTGATTCCCGACTCGGCGCACGGCACCAATCCCGCGACAAGCGCGATGGCGGGTTATAGAGTAGTCGAAGTGAAATCCGATGCGCGCGGCAATATGGACCTGGACGATCTTCGCTCCAAAGTATCGGACAAGACCGCCGCGATCATGTTCACCAACCCCAACACGCTCGGCTTGTTCGAAGAGCATGTTCGAGAGGTAAATAAAATCGTTCACGATGCTGGCGGGCTGGTCTATGGCGACGGGGCAAACCTGAACGCCATCATCGGCATCGCGCGCCCGGGCGACTTGGGGTTTGACGTTATCCACTCGAACCTGCACAAGACCTTTAGTGTCCCACACGGCGGCGGTGGCCCCGGCTCCGGTCCGGTCATGGCGCGGCCCGATCTGGCGGAATTTCTGCCTACCCCGATTGTCTCAAAAAAAGGGGATGTGTACGCCTTCGAAACCCCCACAAACACTATCGGACGGATCAAGTCTTTTTGGGGCAATTTCCTCGCTCTCGTGCGCGCCTACACGTATATTCGCTCGTACGGCAAAGAACACCTTCGAGAAATTGCCGAGATCTCGGTACTCAATGCCAACTATTTGCTCGCGCTCGTACGCGATGTTTATGACCCCCAAGTGCCCGAACGCACATGCAAACACGAGTTCGTCTTGAACGGGACGCGTTTCAAAAAAGAGTATGGCGTCAACACGCTGGACGTGGCAAAACGGATCATTGACTATGGATTCTATCCGCCGACCATCTACTTTCCGCTCATCGTGCCCGAATGTCTGATGATCGAGCCGACCGAGACCCAGTCCAAAGCATCTCTGGATGAATTTGCTGCTGCCCTACTCAAAATTGCAGAGGAAGCGCGAACCGACCCGCAGCTCCTTCACAACGCGCCCCACAACACACCCGTTACTCGCCTTGACGACGTCAAAGCCGCCCGCGAGCCGGTTCTCAACTACAAACCGCCGCAAATCCCGGACCAGAGAAAAGCGGCTTGATCAAAAAGCGCCTTGGATACTATAAATCAGTGTAGAATCCAAGGCGCTCTTGCTTCCGCATCACATTCCATTCTGTTACACATACAAGCTGATGTATAATTTTTATACGTAGGAACGGATTGCGAGGTGATGTGTGCGAAAACTGCGTGAACGTCCTATTCAAATCTATCTGCGACCCGATCAAGACGCCGCGCTGCGGTATATGGCAAAACAGGAAAACGTGGCCATCGCCGAGCTGGTGCGCCGTGGCGTTGACCAACTCTTGTCACACGTGCCGGTGGAGCAAGACCCGCTCTTGAGCATCATTGCTTTGGGGGGTTCGGGCCCACCCGATCTCGCAGAAAACCATGACAAGTACCTGATGGAGATTTTCAAAAGCGAGTCCAAATCATGGCGCAAGAAATCTTTGTTGACACGAGTGCGTGGGTCGCAGTCGCGCACCAAAAAGACAACTACCACGAAAAAGCGCAAGAAATCTACCCCCATATCATAAAGCAAGCCGAGTCTTTACTTTTGACCACCATTTCAAGGTCATGGGCTTTCAAACTATCCCCCAATAGGTCCACGTTATTCAATCCGCCTCAACCACACCACCGCATTGTCGTCGCGATAAATCTCCTGCCAATTGACTAAACGTCCGAGCTCGACCGCCAGCGCGCGCTCGGGCGGCACAATCACCCAATCCACCTGATACTTGGCCAGGATTCCGCGCCAATCTCCGCGCGCATGAATCACATCCAAATACTCGCGCACTAGCGCTTCGCCAAAAAAATCATTGTCTCCATCTATGAAGACTCGCTGCGATGGAAACATCCGATATTCCAGATATCCGCCCCAGGTGTATTCATTAAACATACGTCCCTGCGCGGGATGACTCTCTAGATAATCTACCGCCCCCACAGGGAATGCCCGTGTGGTAAACACATTCCCCTCGCCTCGTGCGTCAAGCGTCACACCGCTCGCCTGCGCAAGCATCAAGAGCGCAACCGCGCCGATGCCCCATATCCACCCTGCTCCGGTCGGCGCGACCGCATCCAGATTTCGGAACCGCATATTCAGGGCGGGACTCGACGCCAACAGCCACGCGTCGGCGATTGGCGCAAGGATGATCGAAGCCACCTGCGCATAGTTCGCTATATTCCGCGCCGAGTACAGCCCGAACGCCGTCCATGCGCCGAGCAACAACAGCGCAGTCCAGCTCACCCGTATCGTATAACGACCCAAGAGCACAATCGAAAATAGAATCCACGCCGCAAACAACCACGCGCTGATATTGTGAAAATTGGGCGACAAATATTCCACCGTGTTGTCCACCAGAAATCTGTTGCCCATAAAGCCAAACACATGCTGCGGCAGCGCAATGCCAAACGGATTGACCAGACTTGCGCCAAACGCGACGACCAGACACATCCCGAAAAACAACGCGTTTCGCGGTTCCCCATCCAACCACGCGCCGACGATATAAAATCCGAGAACAAAAAACGCCAGCACAAACGCCCCGTTGAAATTCGCCCACAACACCATCATGCCTGCCAGCGCGGCAAGCACCGCCAAACGCGCACGGCGCGTCCGGTCCAGTTTGAGCTTGCGGCGATACAGTTCCAGCATCAAAACCAGAATCGTCAAGATCAGCAGAGTGAAAAGATGCGGACGCGGCAAATGATGAATCGCCCCCGTAAAATATGCCGCCAGCGCGGCGAGAAACGCAATCGGCGCGCTCACACCCAACAGCCGCAGCCCAGCCGCCAGCGCAGAATAAATCAATGCCAACAAAAGCGCAGTGAGCCACGCGACCCCATTCAGCCCCGCCGCCCGATGCGCCAGCGCATAGACCACTTCGCTCAACCATTCGTGCAAGACCAGCGGCGCATCAAATCGCGTGTGCGAAAAAACATCTCGATTTGGGACTGCTCCAGTGTCGAGCATGTATTCGCCGACCGTGATATGCCGTCCCAGGTCCCCGTCGCTGTTGAGCATGTCGGGCATGAAAAATAGCGATATGTAAAACACAAGCAGAAACAACAGGATTTCAAGCGAGGGAAGCAGCGCGCGGCGCAAAAATGTTGACATGATACAATGCCTCAAAGCAACGGCATTAAACCAGAATCAATCACTGTCTGCAATATGACCACAGGGTGAATCAAAAAGAGCGGGGCGATGCCGGTTTTCCGACATCGTCCCGCTCTTTGGATTCAGACAAGTAGTCTAGGGATACATCTTGTCCATCATCCGCGCAAATGGAATCGTCTCGCGCACATGGTCCAGCTTGCAAATCCACGCCACTGTGCGTTCGATTCCCAGTCCAAACCCGCAGTGCGGCACCGAGCCATATTTTCTCAAATCCAGATACCACTCGTAGGGCTCGCGCGGCAGATTGTGCTTGACTAGTTGCGCTTCGAGGTATTCGAGATCAGCGCTCCGCTGTCCGCCGCCGATAATCTCGCCATATCCTTCGGGCGCAAGCAAGTCCGCGCTCAGACACACCTCAGGGCGGTCCGGGTCGGGCGCCATGTAAAACGCTTTCATCTCGGTCGGATAATGATGCACAAAAACGGGGCGGTCGAATTGCTCACTGATGAGCGTTTCATCCGGCGCGCCAAAATCGTCGCCCCATTTGAAATTCGGGTCACCTTTTTCGCGGATAATTTTCACCGCGTCGTCATAGGAAATACGTGGAAAGGGCGCGGCGACCTTTTCGAGGAGACTCGTATCTCGCTCCAACACTTGCAACTCTGTCTTGCGTAGTTCGAGCACGGTTTGCGCAATATATGAAACCATTCCCTCGGCCACCCGCATATAGTCGTCCAAAGTGCCGAACGCCCATTCGGGTTCTACCATCCAAAACTCGGACAGGTGCCGCCGCGTTTTCGATTTTTCCGCGCGAAACGTCGGACCAAAACAATATACTTTGCCGAACGCCATCGCATTCGCTTCGTTATAGAGCTGTCCGCTTTGCGTCAAAAAAGCCGGTTCGCCGTAGAAATCGGTTTGAAAAAGAGTGGTTGTGCCTTCGACGGCTGCCGGCGTCAAGATGGGTGTGTCGAGCAGCATGAACCCGTTATTATCCAGATAGTCACGAATCGCCTTGATGATGGTCGCGCGGATTCGCAGAATCGCATGCTGTCGGGAGGAGCGCAGCCACAAGTGGCGATTGTGCATCAAAAACTCGATGCCATGCTCTTTCGGGGTAATCGGATATTCGTCCCGCGCTAGCTGCACCGCCTGCATGTCCGTGACCGACAACTCGAACCCTCCGGGAGCGCGCGGCTCTTTGCGTACCTCACCTGTCACGCGCACGGACGATTCCTGCGGGATGCGCTTGGCAAGTTCAAAAGCTTCGACCGGCGCCGTCTTTTGAAACAGCGTCGCCTGAATGACGCCGGTGCCATCGCGCACGCGCAAAAACTGTAGTTTGCCCTTGTCGGTCTTGTCAGCCACCCAGCCCTGCACCGTGACCGTTTTTCCTTCGTACTCGCCAATGTTTTCTACGAGCGCAATGTCAGACATGAATACTCCAGAGATCGTTGAGATAAATCGCGCGACTGCTGTTGCTCTATTCTTTCGGTTTGGTTTTTCTCCCCGACTTTGTCAGCCCCTGCAGCGATGTCCATGCGCCCCGGATGTGCCTCCCCAAAAAGCGGTCATACACCGTGTGCCACATCCGTTCCTGCACGGCGATCGCCTGGGCGCGCGCATGTCCGCTCTCTTCGGCTGTCAAATCATACTCGCCATACCGTTCGCGCACATACAGCGCATTGACGTCGGAAATCGGTTGCCGCGCGTCGGGCATCAGGGTAACCAGGTCTTGGGCGCGTTCGTCTGCGGTTGCCTCGGCGCGTTCGGGCATTCCCGCAAGAGGCGCATACCGGTACATTTCGGCAACCGCTTGTGCGCCCGGTTTGAGCGTTTTCAAATACTTTTGCCAGCGCAACTGCAAGAACGTCAACACCCCTACAGCCACAAGCCCTGCCAGCACAAACGCATAGGTCAACATCATCTGGGGACGTGTCCAGAAATCATTCGCCAGACCGGGCCGCTCATTCGAGGGCGAATTATTCAAGAGGTCTTCAGCGCGCTGTTCGCCAAAGCCGCGGCGCGCGATGTCTTCTTCTTCGTTGAGCTGGCGCAGCTCATCGGCGCGGTCTTGCTCGTCCTGAGCGACCGGACGCGAGATTTCGGGCTGCGCCGCAGTCGGCTCAAATTCTACCCAACCCAATTCGCCCAGATATAGTTCGGGCCAGGAATGAGCATTCGCTTCGCTGACATGATAAAACCCGTCATCCGATGCGCTACCCACCGCATATCCCGAAGCCACACGCGCAGGAATACCCACACTCCGCGCCATCACCGCCATTGCCGACGCATAGTAGTTGCAGTACCCCTCCGGGCGCTCGAACAGGACATAATCTACCCCATCAACCCCACCGGGGACCGGCTCTACATTATCGTTGTATGTAATGTGCTGGCGCAAATACTGTTCGATGGCGCGCGCCTTGTCATAGGTATTTGTCGCGCCGGAGGTGATATCCAATGCCAGTTCGCGCGTCCGCGCGGTCACCGAGTCCGGCAGTCCGAGATATGTTTCGCGAATATAGGGCGGAATCGCAGTGCTCGCCGTCTGCAAACTCTTGAGGTCCGCCGCCGAGATCGAGGAAACGACAGAGTATTTGTCGCCCAACTTGAGTGGGCGCTGCAAACGCAGAGAATGGATGTCAATATACCCATCGCCATTCAACGCGCGTCCGACCGAGAATCTTGCATCAACGGCTTCGTTGACCAGACGCTGCGGCTGTGAGGCATTGACGACCAGATTGTCCGTCGGCAGACGCACTTCGACCGTCTGCGTGATCGTGCGCCGTTTTTCCATCGGCATGGGGACGAGGCGCGGGTCTCCGATCAAAAACGATGCCGACTCGTTTGCCTCGCTCGCCCAACCAACACCGGTGTATTGATCAAAGACCACCGCGCGCCAATAGCGCCCATACGGCGACTGGATTTGAAACACCTCACGGTCGCCGAGACGGATCGGTCCACCCATTGACAGCGAACTTCCAAAATAGGTCGTCGGCGCGGCGCTGTCGGTCCCGCGCACATTGGAAAACGCGCGCGTAAAGTCGTCCTGCAAGTCTTGCCATGGTTCGCGCACCTGATCGTAAACAAAGCCAAGCCAGGCAGGTCCGGGTGCCGTCGGCGGAATCAGCCACGCAATCAAAATAATCAGACCGGAAAATACAAGCCCATAGGTCAAAAAGTCCAGCCCGATATCATTCGCAAACCGCACCGCATACGCCGACCATGCTTGCTGCCGTTTCAACAACGTCGTCCGCACCAGCAGCAGCAATGTTGCCAGCAAAAACAACACCAAATAGACGCCTGACTGCGGCGGCGCATAAAACACATTCAACAGCAGCGCCGCGCCTGCGGGCAGAATCGCGCCCCACGGTTGGTGATGACGAAAGATTGACCACGCGCTGACATAACCAATGAGCCAGGCGAGCGCGCACATGACACACAAAAACACAAAATTGTCGCTGCTGATGTCGTTGCCCAGGACCCTGACCAGCCATTCGTCGAGATGGGTCTGAATCAGGAGCATTTTTTCGTTCCACGTCGCATCAAGCGGCGCGCCCACCTGCCCGCTCACCAGCCACGACACAAAGCCCGCGCCGACGATTAGGGCGAGCACAAACGCAAGAAAACTGTTCAGGCGCAAGCGCGCAACCAGAGCGCCAAAGAGCATGCCTCCGATCGCCGCGTACATGGTCTGCCACAGTCCATCAACCCAATTGGCGGATGCGACCGAGGCGGTCACGCTGACCAGCAGCAGCGTCAACAACAGGGCGGCAATCCACCCTTCGTGTAAATTCAGCGGCAAACCACGACGCGACGGACCCGCGACGGGGCGGTTGGTTTGAACAGCTTGAGCCATAGTCAAGTCAATACTTGCAGAGCAAAACACAGTTTAGATTGGACAAGAATGATTGTCAAAGAGCTGGCTGGTTCGAACATGAGAGGAGCATGAGAAGGCAAGATTATCGGTCTAGTTTCATTTGTAATACGAGGTGCTCCCCGTTGCGTCTATGCTTGATCGTTACAACACGCATCCGGATCACCTGCGATCCAAATTGCAGCGATAGCGATTCTTGTCCATCCCTCTCTTTGGAAATGATTACTACTCCATCGCGCTCAAATTCTGTCGCAAGCCATTCGAGACCCATAGTCTCTTCTTTTTTGAGAACCAGATTTAGGGTCCGTGGCTCGATTTCCGGATAGCGATTGATGTTTCCATCGGGATGAACTTCTGCCATCAATCGCAGACGAGGACGAATAGACGCTCCTGCAATCTCCCGCGACAGCGCAATTTCCGATTGATCCAGGTCCCCAAGTATCTCTACGATTTGCTCGCGTTCTATTTCCTTCACGCCGCGAGCTTCAAGCAGCTGCCTCCATATGGCTTGCATCAACTTGTCTTTCGGTAGAGTTTCGAAAAACGAACCCTCCACGAGCGAGATACGTACTTGAGAATATGTCTGCGAATGGGTTCGCACAAGATAAAAGCAACTTCGTAATTCTTTTCCCTGGTTAAATGGAGGGTCCAGGAATGTCAACGCAATTTCACCTGATGCTCGAAATAAAGGATCGCTTTTGAGAATATCCTGGCACTTGCCTTGTATGATTTTTGTCATTGAAATGATAACCTCATGCAAGTCTAGGCATGCACGTGAACCGCGGAAAAAGCAATCGCAACCCGCGCCACCCTGATTGAACGAATACCTGGATTATATCGTCTTTTGTAAAGACTGACTTGGTGAACTTGACCCACCCTTTTTTCCCCGTTAAGATGCCTGCAATGTTTGACCTTTTGGATAAAAAGACAATCAAGCCGCCGCCGCGCGCCATGCGCCTTTTATCCGCGCACAAGGTCGCGTGGCGACTGGCTTGCGCGTTCGCCCTCGTTTTCGCGCTCATCGCGTTCGCCACCACCGCCAACGCCCAGACGCCCTCCCCCAACATCCCAGTCACCCTCGCCCCCCTCAACCGTCAGACGGGCGTAGAACTGTCCGCCCTGACCGTTGATGCAGCCATTTACGAGAGCGAAGGGCACACCTTTGCGGGTGGAACAATGACCTGGAAAGCGCGCAACACTGACCCTGCGAACGAGACAACCATCATTGTCGGCTTTCCCGAAATGGCGAGCGCGAGCGCCTCCTTTGACCCGACCCGTTTTTCTGCTTTTCGAGTCCTGGTGGACAATCAGCCCGTCGTCTTTGCCCCGGCGGTTGCCGATGTGATTTATGGAGATGCGCCGCGCGACGTGAACTGGTATACGTTCGAGTTGACCCTGGGTCCGGACGAAAAGAAAACCATCACTGCCGAATTCACCCAAGACCTCGGCGCCGACCTGTTTCCGCGCTTTACGTATGCCATGCTGGTCGGCAACCGCTGGAAAAATTCGGTTGGCTCGGCGCGCGTGACAGTGAAACTGCCTGTCGAAACAACGGGCGAACAATTTATCGCACTCGACCCCGACGTGCCCAAATTTGACGGCAAGGAATTGACCTGGCTCTGGGAAAATCTCAATCCTGTCGCTGACCCCGGAGTGACATTGATTCGACCCTCGGTCTGGGCGACTTTGGGCGAGCGACGCGCCGCCGTCCTTGCAAATCCCGATGATGCCAACGCGCATCTTGAGCTGGGTCGCGTCTATCAACAACTCGCCGCCGTTGAATCACCCCGCCGCGACAATTTTCTCGCGCAGGCGGTGGCAGAAATCGAAACCGCCGCGCGCCTTGCCCCCGACAATGTTGACGCGGTCAAAACCCTTGCCGAGCTCTACGAGCAGCGCGCGGGTCCGCCGGATGGTCCGCGCGATGTCAACTATGTCGCGCTCGCGATGGAACAATGGCAAAAACTGATCGGCACGACGGGCGACGCGGCGGCACGCAAACAACTTGGCGAGGATAGTTTCTATCTCGCGCTCGACTCGTTTTCGCGCGGCGAGTTTTCGCAGTCGCTCGAGCGCTTGGAGGATGCGCGCAATTTCGCGCCGGATGGCGCAGGTCCCCTCTACACCGGCGACCGTTTGGAAAATCAAATCAAACTCACCCACATCGGCGCCGCGCGGGAAGACATCGCCAATGGCGCAATTTCGAACGCACTCGTCCATGTGCGCGCTGCCTATGGCGACCAATTCCAGCCCGCGACCAACATGCCCGCCGATGCTCTCGCGTTGAATCATGCGCGCGTCAAGACCACGCCGAACGAGCGCGAGATCGTTTTCAAACTCATTCCCTACCCCGCGCCTTCCGAGACCGTGCGAGAGGCGGCGGAACAGGTCGTCACCGCAATGAATCAGACGGGCGCGGGGACCGCCGTTCTCGCCGCCGATGCCAACGGCTATGTCCTTACCCTCAAGATTCCCTTTAACGGCGACAATGATCTGCGCAATCGTCTCGTGCGCCTCGCCGCCGCCATCCCCACACGCAGTGATTGGGCGCTGGTACGCGCCGCGCTCGTGCCCGCTGCGCTCGAGTACGCTACAACCGATGACGTCCTGGCGCGCCGGGTCAAATATCGCGAGCAGGTAGATTTGGGCGTTGGGCAGCAGGCAATGCAAAGCGCGCTCAACGAAATGAGCGCCACGCTCGGTCAGCTCGGCGCCGCTTCTCCCGACGATCAAGAGGCGCAGCTCAAACTGGCTCTCGTGGACCATGCGCGGCAGTGGTGGTACAAACAGCTCGGCGCGCTCACGCTCGATTACGAACTAGACGCGGGCAGCGGCGTCACCCGCCAATGGACCATCTCGCTTGGCACGCCGCGGACGCTCGAATACGAAACAGAGGTCATTCGCGGCGAGTTTTATCTCATCGGCGGCGTGGTCGGCGTCGGTCTTGTCCTCGCCATTGTTTTCGGACTCGCTCTTTTCACCCGCTCCAAAAAATCACGTTCCGGGTGATGTAAAAATCCCGTGCTTGGCACGGGATTTTTACATCACCCTCATTATCAACCCTTTCAAATATTCACCCTCGGGAAAATTCAAGCCAATCGGATGGTCGGGCGCTTGCCCCAGTTTCTCTACGATTTGCGCGTCGCGCCCCGCATCCACCGCCGCGCCAAATACAATCTGTTGAAACAGCCGCGCATCCACCAGACCCGAACATGAAAACGTGATCAGAAACCCGTTCGGGACGAGCAGCTGGAAAGCCAGCATGTTCAGGTCTTTGTAACCCCGCGTGGCGCGTTCCAGGTTCACCTGCGATGTCACAAATTTCGGCGGGTCCAGCACGATCGCGTCAAACAATTGCCCGGCAGCGCGATATTCGCGCAACCTTTGAAATGCGTCCGTCGCGACATATTCGCCGTTTTCCGCAGTCCCGTTCAGCGCAAAATTTTCGCGCGCCAGAGCCAGCGACGGCGCCGATGTATCCAGATTCGTCACTTGTGCCCCATTTCTCACCGCAGCATACACTCCGAACGCGCCCGTGTAAGCAAACACATTCAGAACGTCCCCGCGCAAATATGGCGTCGCGCGCTCGCGATTTGTGCGCTGGTCCAAATAAAAGCCCGTTTTGTGCCCGCCGCGCACATCCACCATGAAACGCAAATTGTTTTCATCAATTTCAACCCGGTCGGGCGGCTCTGCTCCCCGCAGCAGCCCCTTTGTCTCTTCAAGCCCCTCTTTTTTTCGCACGTCCACGTCACTGCGTTCATAAATGCTGAACGGCGCAAACATTTCTTCCAGCGTCCTGGTTACAAGGGTCTTGTGTAGCTCGATGCCGAGCGTCAAAAACTGCGCCACGAGGTGTCCGGCATAGTAATCTACTACCAGCCCGGGCAATCCATCCGACTCGGCGTTCACAATCCGCACCGCGCGCTTTTGCAGATGCTCCCTTGGGTTCTTGCCCGCATCATCCTTTGAGCATCCGGGTCCGGTCCGCAAAACGAGCGCATTCGTGAGGCGTTTCTCAAAATACCGGCGGTCAACCGCCTCGGCGCGGTCAAACGTCCAAACGCGCGCCGCAATCTGCGACCGCGAATTGAATGCCGCGCGGGCGAGCCACTCACCGCTCGCGTCATACACCTCTACCGTGTCGCCATCCGCCGCGTCCTGGACGCGTCCTATCGCGCCTGAAAAGATCCACGGATGATGTTTTCGCACGGGCTTGTCCTTGCCGCGCTTTAAATAAATCTTGCCATGACTCGTGGCATCCATTTTGCCCCATTAACACGTGGACCGATTCAAAAAACAACGCGAATCCGCGCCAATTCACGCTCTGTTTCGCGTTGATTCGCGCAAATTCGCGGAGTGATTTTTGCCCGGTGACCGTCTAATCAACCTTGAAAAACTCTACACGCACCAGGTCGGGCGTTGGTTCGGGCGCAGTCGCTCGCTCGTCCTTGCGATAGCCCACAACCCACAACACCTTTTCGTCGTCCGCCAAAATCGGGACGAGATCGCGCACATGACGCGGGATTTTTAGGTCAATCATAAACTCGTGAAGCGATTTGTGCTTGCCCGCCATGCCGCTCGGCATAAACCGTTCACCGGGGCGGCGCGCCCGCAAGACGAGCGATCCGCGCAACTTGGCAGCGTCCAACGTCATCCCCCAGTGGTCTGTCGTCTCTCGTCCGTTGTCCTGCACAACCCGCACGCCCCAATCGCTCTCGGGAAGCAGCTGCTCATCACCGACTTGTAACCGAATAGTTTCTTTATCCAACAACAGCGGCGCGTCGGGCAGTGGAACATGCTCGCCTATCGTGAACTCGTCATAGCCGACAACCAGGGCCAAACCTTGCGGCAGCGTCGCTTCTGCCCCCGCGTCCATGTCTATCGCCACACGTCGCGCCGATTCGATGTGCTTGAATCCGATATTTTTCACGCGCTTGAGCCGCGCCACCGCTTCGCGCAAGGCACCGCGCTGTAAATTCACCGGCAGCGCGCGAAACCATTTGCGGTCAAATACAAACGCGCCATCGCTCGCTCGCGCCATCCTGTCAAAAATACCCAAAATATTCTGCCGGATATAATCGTAATCGTCGCTGATGGACAGTCCACTATGCCGCACCGCCTCTCGAAATTTCGGGTTGACCGTCTCCAGGTATGGAATCACCTGATGCCGCAGGCGATTTCGTAGAATGGTCGTATCCTGATTTGATTCATCCTGACGCGGTTCCAGATTGTGCTTTTTACAATACGCGTCGATCTCGGTGCGCGGCACATTCAACAGGGGGCGTATCAATGTCACGTGCGCGCTTGTTACAGTGGAATAGAGTTCCGTCTTGTATGCCATCCCGCGCAGACCCGACAGCCCCGCCCCGCGTACAAAGTGCAATAGAATCGTCTCGACCTGGTCATCCGCATTGTGCGCGACCGCAATCGTGTTCGCCTTGACTTGCGCGGCTACGCCCAACAGGAATTGATAGCGCAGATTGCGCGCTGCCTCTTCCGTTGACAAGCCGCTCTCTTGCGCAAACCCGCGCACGTCCCACTGCGCGCTCGCAGCGGGCAACCCCCATGCGCGCGCAGCCGCCAGCGCAAACTGTTCGTCCGCGTCGGACGCCTCACCGCGCAATTGATGATTCAAATGCGCGACTTGGAGTTTCAAATCGTATTCCGAGGCAAGCGTTTTGAGCGCGTGCAGCAGCGCCAGCGAGTCCGGACCTCCCGAAACGCCGACCACCACCGTCTCGCCATTCACGACAAGCTGATGTTCTCGAATTGCGGCGCGCAACTTGTTCAAGAACATGTCGCCCCGGACGCACAGACGCAAGCACTTGTGTCTCTACGATACATCCAATTCCTCCGCCAATTCCCTCAAAAACAACTCTGCATCGGTCACCAGACCCAGCGCTTGAAACGTGCCGCGGTCTGCCAGTTTAGTCACCACGGCGGGATTAATGTCCACCGCCACCGTTTTGACCCACGCGGGCAGCATGTTGCCCGTCGCTATCGAATGGAGCATCGTCGAAACCATCAGCGCCAGTTCCACCCCGCGCACAGCCGCGCGCATCTTGCGCTGGACTTCCATCATGTCCGTTACCACATCGGGCAAAGGACCATCGTCGCGCACCGACCCCGCCAGCACCATATCAATCTCTGCCCTGATTGCCTCATACATGATGCCGCTCGTCAAAATGCCCTGTTTGACCGCCTCGCTCAAGCTGCCGGCGCGTCGAATACGGTTGATCGCGCGCATGTGATGGCGATGCCCCCCCTCCACCGGCTGCCCCGTCGTCAATGCCACGCCGAGCGAAGTGCCAAAAATTGCCGCCTCGCAGTCATGCACCGCGATCGCGTTGCCCCCAAACAGCACTTGAACATAGCCATTACGGATCAATTTGGCGAGCGCCGGCGCCGCGCCGCTGTGAACAATCGCGGGACCGCCCACAAACAGTATCTTGCCGCCCCGCGCTCGCGTCTCTTGCATCTCGCGCGCTATCTGGGCAATAACCAGCCGCTTGGGTCGTTCGCTGGAAACGTCGGCATTCATGAACGAGAAAATTTCCTTGTCACGTGAGCGCGCCAAAGTCTGGACGCGGATCCCGTCATGTCCAACGACGACCCTGTCCCCCTTTTTTACCTCTGACATCGGAATCATTTCCGCATTGGTGCTCTCGGCATTCACCACGACAGCAAGGTCCATCTCTGTGTTTGTCACGTCCAGCCATTGTCCTCCCAGCCGGATCTGCGTCGGCATGTTCGTGGTCGAATAAAAGTCGTCGGGCAGCGCGCCGTCGCGCGGCGCCGGTTCGGCGCGCGCATCATTGGGCGACGTGATCACCGCGCCCAATTCGCTGAGCGATTCGAGTAGCGCATCCATCTGCACCTGCGAATCCGCAAAAACCTTCATCCGCGCATAACTGGTTTCCTCTTTGGTCTTGCCCACGCGGATTTCCAGCAAATCAAATCCGCCCCCGCTATCCATAATGCGGTCCCACACGCGCGGCAAAGCATACGAGTCAATGATATGACCCTCGAGCGTAATTTCTTCTGCAACTGGTTTCATGTTTATTTTTTGCGCGGAACGACACGCGCGGACATTCGAGATTCACGTAAACGCGGGAGATTAAAAACCGATGCCAACGGGAACAAGAAATACAAGATGACCAACGCAAGATACAACAGAGATGTGCCGCCAATGACGCCCAAAAGATTGATCATAATCTGGAGCGCCATCAACAACAAAATATCCAGCCCGGCTACCAGCGGCGCCGCAATCATCATGGCAAAAAACTGTCCGTTGCCGCGAAACCGGATTTTTCGAACCCGCCCTATCATTGCGCCAAACGTCGCTGCCAACAGCCCCCAGGCAAACGGAACATAGAACGGGATGCCGTTCAGCCATGCGACCGATTCCGAAGGAAAATACCACCACTCCGCATTGATTGCCAGCGCATCCAACGGCAGCATCAACCACGGCACAATGATAAACATCATGTACGCGCTCGCTCCCAAACGGATCGGGTCAACAAATCGTTTGGCAATCACGTACGCGACATAAAAAATCCCGGGGAACAACATAACCACCAGCGACGGCGCCGCGCCAAACACCAGCATATTCGGGTTGTATGCAATCTGTTCCATCACGACCAGCAAGCTGGCAATTACAACTGCAAAGATATACCCGATCAGAAACCACTGCTGCGCCATGCGCTGACCCTCATTCCGCCACGAATGGATAAAGCACACGGCAAACAAAAGCACTGCGCCGAGCTGAACGAAAAATGTTGTATCCATGGACTGATTGCAAAAATTATAACATAAAGGATAATACCCGTTGTGATTTCATTCGGAGAGCTGCGCCGAAAATCGGTCGAATGGCAGACGGACCTTGATACCGTCGAGAAAATTTATGCGCGCGATTGGCTTCTCAAGGGCGTTTTTGACCGCCCTGCCTTGCGCGAGCATCTGGCGCTGCGCGGACCTTCTGCGCTTGCGAGCGCGTATTTCCCCGAGTACATGCGGGTCAAAGACATTGATTTGACGCGCGCGCGACCTTTGGACGACGCAACGCTAGAGCGCGAACTGCAAACGGCATCCACAGACGCCGCTCAAGCATCCGGGCTGCAGTTTCGCCTCAACCGCTTCAAGCCCTCCGAGGTGCGGTTTGAATTCACCGGACCGCTGGGACGTCGTTCCGCCGCCCAACCCCTCATCGTCGCTCGAATTTTCGCAGTCCCCCTGCTTATCGAGCCAATGACGCGCCCGCTGATCCATCCCTTTGGCGATACGCTGGACGCCGCCGTACGCGCGGTTGCCTTGTCCGAATTGGCGGCAGAACGCATCGTCATGTTTGCCCAAAAACCGCGCGCGCGCGACCTCTACGACCTGTGGTTCATTCTCTCCCGGACCTCTGCGGATTCAGTTATCACAAATTGTCGCGAGCTGGCACCAACCATCGCGGCAGCAAGACGGGTGACGCTCCGCCCCACTCTCGACCCCAATCATGCGCCCTTGCTGGAACGGACGTGGGACAGGGCGCTTCAAGAGATTCGCAATCGCCCCTCCTTTGGACAGGCACAAGCCGACATCTCGCGCCACCTGCAAATATGGCTGGCTGATCCGGAATCCAACCTCCCGCTTTGAAAAGCAAAATGGGTGGCTTTTCAAAGCAACTGTAATGACTTTATCACGTAAAGAATGTTTGAGATTGAGGTTATTATGTTTATAATAGAGTGCCATGTTCGAGAGTCTGTCTGACAAATTAGAAGGCGTTTTCAAGCGTCTTGCCGGAAAAGGCAAGTTGACCCAAGCTGACGTGGATGTTGCCTTGCGTGAAGTCCGCATGGCGCTCCTCGAGGCGGATGTCAACCTCAAGGTCGTTCGCGAGTTTCTGGAACGCGTCCGCGTGCGCGCCATAGGCGCCGAGGTGATGGAATCCCTCACCCCCGCGCAGGGTGTTATCAAGATTGTCAACGAAGAGTTGATCGCCACGCTCGGCGAACCCGCCAAACTCGATATTTCCGGTCCCGCGCCGCACGTCCTTTTGTTGCTCGGCTTGCAAGGGGCGGGCAAAACGACCATGGCTGCCAAGCTGGCGCTGACCTTGCGCAAACAGGGACAACGCCCACTCCTAGTCGCGGCTGACACACGTCGCCCCGCGGCGATCCAACAACTGCAGACTCTCGGCAAGCAGCTGGACATCACAGTGTTTGCGCAAGACGCAAAGGTTTCGCCGCCGCAGATTTGTGTCAACGCCGTCCAGCACGCCACTCAAAATAATTACAGTATCGTCATTCTCGACACCGCAGGTCGCCTGCAAATTGACGACGACCTCATGAAAGAATTGGAGCAGGTAAAAAAGCGCACCAATCCACAGGAATCCCTTTTGGTTGTGGATTCAATGACGGGGCAAGAGGCGGTGCGCGTCGCAGATGAATTTAACAAACGAATTGGACTCACGGGATTGATTCTAACCAAAGTGGATGGCGATGCGCGCGGTGGAGCTGCGCTGTCGGTGCGGTCCGTGACGGGCGTTCCAATCAAATTCCTCGGCGTCGGCGAAAAAGCCGATGCATTGGAACCCTTTTACCCTGATCGGCTCGCCTCACGCATACTCGGTATGGGCGATGTCCTCACGCTCATCGAGCGCGCGCAGCAAAATCTCGACCAGGAACAGGCACGCGTCGCCGCCGAAAAAATGCTCAAGGCACAGTTCACGCTCCAGGACTTTTTGACACAGCTGCAGCAGATCAAAAAGATGGGACCGTTGACACAGCTCATGGGCATGATTCCCGGCTTGTCGCAATTCGCCAAAGAAATACCTCAAGAAGCGACCGAGCAGCAATTCAAACGCATCGAAGCCATTATCAATTCCATGACGCTCGTCGAACGCAACGACCCCGATATCCTGAACGCGCGCCGTCGCCAGCGCATTGCCAAAGGCAGCGGCACGACCGTGCAGGATGTGAACGAGCTGATGCGCGAATTCAAGCAAATGCAAAAAATGATGCAGCAGCTGGGACGCGCCGGCAAGGGCGGTCGCGGAATTCCTCGCATCCCCGGCTTTCCGGGTATGTGATTCGAAAATCCCAAATAGAAAACCAACACCTGGCGAGTTGCAAATCGTCAGGTCCTTAGGAGAAACTGGCAAGCCATGGCTACCAAAATCAAACTGACGCGAATGGGCATGAAAAAACAACCGACCTATCGCGTGGTGATTCAGGAAGAACGAAGCAAGCGGGACGGCAAGTACATTGAAAATCTTGGACTTTACGATCCGCGTCAAAATCCGCCGCTCGTCCAGCTTCAAGCCGATCGTGTCAATTATTGGCTTGGAGTGGGCGCCACCCCTACCGATTCCGTCGGACGCCTATTAAAGATGGCGGGCATCACCGACAAGTATTACAAGCAGCGCAAGCAGACCAAATCGGCAGAAACCGCCGAAGCAAAAGCCGAGTAGGTCTTGCGTGACCTCTCCGGGCGCGTGGAAATGTCTTGCGCTTCATTGGAGTACGTAAGAGAGACCGATTGTGAACATTCAAGAACTCGTCGAATACATCACCAAGTCGCTGGTGGATGACCCAAATCAGGTGCGCGTCAAAATGACCGAGAACGCGCACGCCGTTAACGTCGAGTTGCAGGTTGCGCCCGAAGATATGGGGCGCATCATTGGCAAAGGCGGACGCGTCGTCAATTCACTACGCACCCTCGTCCGCATCGCCGCGATTCGGCAAGGCAAACGCGCAACGCTCGAAATCCTCGATGCCAACGGCAACGTGAGCCATCCCAACGCCGAGTCATTTCATCACGCGTAAAGCAGACAAGCCCTGACAGGCGCGCTATCGTTTGACACACCCCTGTCAGGGCTTGGGTAGTTCCATGCCCCAAGACCAGCCGCCGTATCTCGTCGTGGGTGAAATCCTCAAACCCTTTGGTTATCGCGGCGAGGTCAAGCTCAAGATTATAACGGACTATCCTGCCAACCTAATCAAACAAAAAACGGTCTACATTGGTCCGAATGCGCGCGCGTTTCAGGTGGAACGGGCGCGTTTGCATTCTTCATACATCCTGATGAAATTTGTCGGCTATGACAGCGACACATCCGTCGCCAAACTGCGCGGCGAACTCGTCCAAATTTCCCAGGCACAAGCCGCCAAACTCAACCAGAACCAATATTTTCATCACCAGATCATCGGGCTGAACGCCGTCACCGAAAACGGCGAACCCCTCGGCGCGGTCGAGCAGGTCCTCGAAACCGGCGCCAATGACATTTATCTCGTCCGCACCCCCGCGGGCAAGGAAATTCTCCTCCCTGCCATCAAAAGCGTCATCAAGAAAATTGACCTCGAATCCAAGACCATGACCGTGGAACTCATTCCCGGGCTGGTCGAATAGGCGCGCGTCTTTCGCCCAACCTCGCGCCTCTCTCCTGCAATCCCACTTTTTGTCATTTTTCGTATTGAAATTCCGCGCGCTTTAGTTTATACTTGCGCCTAATCCATCCGACGCCTGCACCCAACCTCACAGCGCGATTCAATCTCCGGAACCGAATCGTATGAATTTACTGCTCCGCTTTTCCTCTGGCATTGACCGCCTCACCGAAGTCGCCGGAACGATCGCGCGCTACCTCGTGCTGGTTGTCATCGGCATCGGTTTTTTGAATGTCGTGGCGCGCTATTCCGGCCGTTTTGTGGGCATGCGCTTGACGAGTAATCTCTGGCTCGAGATCCAGTGGTATCTGTATTCGGTCATGTTCTTTTTGGGCTTTTCGTACATCCTCAAACACAACGTCAACGTGCGCATAGATGTCTTTTACGCCAATTGGAGCCCCAAACGTCGCGCCTGGGTAGACCTGATCGGCACGCTCCTCTTTCTCATTCCCTTTTGTCTGCTCGGCATCTATGCGACGATCAACCCCGTCCTGCTTTCTTGGGGTCGCCTGGCGGATGGCAGTTTTGGCACATGGGAGATTTCACCCGACCCGGATGGTTTGCCGCGCGCCCCCATCAAATCCATGATCACGGTCGCGTTTGGCTTGCTGCTTCTGGCTGCGTTTTCTCACGCGATCAAATGCGCGGCAATCATCACGGGACACACCACGCAAGCGGCGGAAGCAGAAATTGCCCCCAACGCACCGCCCGCAGAAACGTAATCCTGGAGCATCCCCAATGAGTTTCGAGTGGCTTGCGATCGCGATGTTCGTCGGATTCTTTCTGTTGCTGATGACGGGTTATCCTGTCGCCTTTTCATTCGTCGGCGCCGCTCTCGTTTTCGGATTGATCGGTTTCGCGCTCGGGGCTTTTAATCAGAGTTTGATTCTCTTGCTGCCGAATCGCTGGTTCGGCACCATGTCCGACTTGCAGCTGATTGCCATCCCATTTTTTGTGTTCATGGGCGCTATCCTTGAAAAATCGGGACTCGCCGAAGACCTGTTGGAAACGGTCGGCGTCTTGTTTGGACCGGTGCGCGGCGGGATCGCATTGGCGGTCATTTTTGTCGGAACTCTATTGGCAGCCACCACGGGCGTCGTCGCCGCCACAATCATTGCGATGGGCATGATATCGCTCCCCACCATGCTCAAGTATGGTTACAACAAGCAGCTGGCCGCCGGTACGATTGTTGCGTCGGGTACCTTGGCGCAAATGATTCCCCCCAGTTTGGTGCTCGTCATCTTGAGCGATCAAATCGGCGTCTCGGTCGGCGATATGTTTCTGGGCGCCTTGATTCCCGGCTTGCTGCTGGCGGGCGCATTTGCGGTATACGTGCTTATAGTCGGCATCATTCGCCCGGAAGATGCGCCGGCGCTTCCGCCCCAAGCGCGCGCTCTCTCCGGACGCGCTCTCTACGCCAAGGTCATGCGCGCGCTGGTGCCGCCCCTCGTTCTGATCTTTGCAGTTCTGGGCAGCATCTTTTTCGGCATTGCGACGGCCTCCGAGGCGGGTTCGGTTGGCGCGGTCGGCGCCGTGCTCTTGACTGTTATGAATCGGCGTTTTTCGTGGGATGTCATCAAAAGATCCGCCGAGGCGACTATGCGCACAACGTCGCTCGTCTTGATGATCCTGTTTTGTTCTACCTTTTTTTCACTCGTGTTTGATGGACTGGGCGGCACGGCGCTGATCACGAGTTGGCTCGTCAACATTCCCGGCGGCGCAATCGGATATCTCATCGTCGCCAATATTGTAATTTTTCTTCTCGGAATCCCTCTCGAATTCACCGAGATCGCGTTTATAGCAATGCCGGTTCTCGTGCCCGCCGCGCGCGAGTTGGGCATGGACCTCGTTTGGTTTGGTGTGGTGATGGCGGTCAATTTGCAGACCGCGTTCATTTCTCCGCCCGTCGGTTTTTCGCTTTTCTATTTGCAGAGTGTTGCGCCCAAAGAGGTGCCGACCATTGCGATTCACAAAGGCGCAATTCCCTTTATGGTGCTGCAGATCATCGTATTGCTTGTCGTGATCCTTTTCCCCCAGACCGTCTCGTATCTGGTCAATGCCTCGACCGCCGCTCGGTGATAAAAAAGCGGCGGCGCATTCTGCGCCGCCGCTCTTGATTCTCACATCGTGCCATACACAAAGTTGGTAAAACTCGCCTCGTTGATCTTGTTCCACGCCCGCACCGTATCGCGGAATTTCGCCCACTGTTCAAGAATTGACTTGAAATCTGCATCCTTTGCCGAAAACTCGGCAAAGAGCTCGTTGGTCGCGGTGCTCGCCGCCTCCATGATCTCTTTACTGTATGGCGTCAAGATCGTTCCCTGCGCGATCAGCGATTGCAGCGCCGTCTGGTTGCGCGCATCATAGCGCGCAAGCATCTCGACATTGGCATGCGCGGCTGAAGTGCGCACCGCTTCCTGATACTCGGCGGGCAGCTTGTTCCATTCGTTGAGATTGACCTCCACTTCGAGCGCGGGCCCCGGTTCCCACCACCCCGGATAATAGTAATACTTGGCAATCTTGTAGAACCCCAGCTTTTCATCATCATACGGACCGACCCATTCTGCCGCGTCCACGGCGCCGGTCTGGAGCGCTTGAAAAATTTCACCGCCCGCCAGCACCTGGACCGTGACGCCCAGCTTGGACATGACTTGGCCGCCCAAACCGGGAATCCGCATTTTCAATCCCTGCAAGTCGGACACTGTATTGATTTCGTTGCGAAACCAGCCGCCCATCTGAGCGCCCGTATTCCCGGCCGGAAATTGAATAACACCGAATTTCTTTTGATAAAAATCCTGGAGCAGCTGTATGCCGCCGCCGTCATAAAGCCACGCGTTCTGTTGTTGAGCCGTCAGCCCGAACGGCAGGGTCGTGCCAAACGCGAGCACAGGCGATTTGCCAATGTAATAATACGAAGCGGTATGCCCCATCGGGACCGCGCCTTGCGACACAACATCGAGGACCTGCGTGCCCGGCGCCAGTTCCCCTGCCGCGCGCGGCGTAATCTTTAATTTTCCGCCGGTCATCGCAGATACACGATCCGCAAAGTTTTGCGCCGTGCCAAAGATTATGTCCAGCGCGACGGGCCAGCTTGTCGCCATCTGCCAGTCAAAGGTTGGCTGCGCTTGTCCGATCACGGTTGGCGCAGCGACCGTAGTGTCAGGCGCGGTGGTCGCAGCAGCGGTGGGTCCCGACGGAACAACCGTGGGCGTCGCCAGCTGCGTCGTGCATGCCGCCGCAACTCCGACAGTTACTGCAATCGCGGTGCTCTTGGCTGTTGTTGAAAGAAACTGTCTGCGTTTCATACCACTCCTCCTTGAGAATTTGTTTCTTGTGCTGCATCCGCAGTCGAATGCACGGATTATACTGGAACGCAGAGGTACGCGTCAATAGCGCGCGCGTGTTGACACCCCTTGGGCTGCGTGCTATCCTCTCGTCGTGTCTGATTTCAAGTATTTCATCGGCTTGAATCGCGTCAGCGGCATCGGTCCCGCCAAATTTCAACGCCTCCTCGATTTCTTTGGCGACCTCGAAAGCGCGTGGAAGGCAAACCCCTTTGAACTCGCGCAAGCGGGTCTCGACAAAAAAGCTCTCGAGAATTTCCTTGTCACGCGCCAGACCGTCAATCTCGATGCCGAGGTGGCAAGAGCACAGCGCGCCTGCGACCTCATTTTGACGTGGGATGATCCACTCTACCCGCGTCGTCTCAAGGAAATCAACCAACCTCCGCCCGTCCTCTATATCAAAGGCACGCTGACCCCTCAAGACGACTGGGCGCTCGCCGTTGTCGGCACCCGCAGCGCCAGTGCCTATGGCAAAGAGACCACCCGCGTCCTCGTCTCGGACCTCGCTCGCAACAAAATGACCGTTGTGAGCGGTCTCGCTCGCGGGATTGACGCCGCGGCGCACGTTTCCGCGCTCGATGCAGGTGGGCGCACCATTGCCGTTCTGGGCTGCGGCATTGACATTGTCTATCCCCCGGAACACGCCAAACTTGCGGGCATGATCGCAGAGAACGGCGCGCTCATAAGTGACTATCCCGTCGGCATGAAACCTGACTCGGCAAATTTCCCCGCCCGCAATCGCATCATCAGCGGCTTGTCCCTCGGCGTCCTCATCGTCGAAGGCGATCAGGTCAGCGGCGCCATGATCACCTGCGATTTCGCGCTCGAACAGGACCGCGAAGTCTTTGCCGTGCCGGGCAACATTTTTCGCAAAGAATCTCGCGGACCCAACAAACTCATCCGCGAGAGCCGCGCCAAACTCGTCACGGGCGTTCAGGACATTCTCGAAGAATTGAACCTGACCATGATTGCCGAAAAGCAAGCCGCCCGCGCCATTGTTCCGTCCAATGAGACCGAAGCGGTCCTCCTACAATACCTTTCCGCCGACCCCACCCATGTGGACGAAATTCGCCAACAGAGCGGCTTGCCTATCTCCCAGGTCACCTCTACGCTAGCTCTCATGGAATTAAAAGGGATGGTGCTGCAAATGGGCGGCATGAACTATGTCATCGCTCGTCAAGCTCCCGAGAGTTATTCCAGCGCATAACCTTTATGTCTCACCTCTACGCCATCATTCTCGCGGGCGGGTCCGGCACGCGACTCTGGCCCCGCAGCCGCGCCGAACATCCAAAACAGTTTCTCGACCTCGTTTCCGAGCGTACCATGCTCCAGGAAACCTACGACCGCATCGTGCCGCTCGTGCCCGCCCAAAACATTTTTGTCTTTACCGGCTGGCGTTATATTGACGACGTTCACGCGCAGCTCCCCTATATTCCCAAATCCCAGATCATTGGCGAACCCGAGGGTCGCGGCACCGCCCCCCCGTCAGCGCTTGCCGCCATGCTCCTGACAAGCCAAGACCCCGAAGCAGTGACGATCATCCTGCCCGCCGACCATGTCATCTCGAACGCCCCCGCCTTTCGCGACGCGCTCGCCGCCGCCGCCGAGATTGCCAATCAGGACTATCTCGTCACCCTCGGCATCACACCCACCTGGCCCGAGACCGGATACGGCTATATCGAGGCGGGCGATTCGTTTGCTCGAGCGAACAAACAATCCGTCTTGCGCGTCCGCCGCTTTCTCGAAAAACCGACCTCGGACGCGGCGCGACAGTTTTTGGAACAGGGCAATTATCTCTGGAACAGCGGCATCTTTATCTGGCGGGTATCAAGGATCATTGACGAGTTCAAAACCCATATGCCCGAAATGTGTGCCCAACTTGCCGGGATCGTGGCAAACGGGCTGCAAGCCGCGTCCTTTCAACAAGCTTGGCAAGCGCTCCAAAATGAGACGATTGACTATGCCATCATGGAAAAGGCGGAACGCGTCGCCGTTATACCCCTCAACGCCGATTGGAACGATGTGGGCAGCTGGACCGCGCTCTATGAATTGATGGAACAGGATAAAGCCAAAAATGTCGTGCGTGGCGAGCACATTGGCGTAGACACAACCTCCACTTTTATCTACAGCGACAAGCGCCTGATCGCCACCATTGGTCTCGAAAACATGATTGTGATTGACACCGACGACGCGTTGCTGATTTGTCCTCAAGACCGCGCCCAGGATGTAAAAAAGATTGTGGACGAGCTGAGACGGCGCCAAGCCGACAGGTATCTATAGCACTAAAAAGACGGCGGACCCGGGTCCGCCGTCTTTTTAGTGGTCATCTCGCTACTCTGTGGGGAAACGCATCATATGCGTTTCCCATCCCGCGCGCACCCGCGCTTCGGGTCCATACGCGCCGAGCCGCAAACCAATAATGCCCGCCGCGCGGCGGAACCACGTTTGTGCGGCTTGTACGTTGCGCCCGGCATCCGAGTACTCTAGCAGCGTGTCCGCCAGCTCACACAGGACTCTCACAGCGGCGGGCGAATCAAGGTCATTGTCCAGCGCATCCTCGAATCGCGCGCGCGCGTCAGACACATCCATGACCGCGCCATCTCCGCTCGGCGCATTCGCCGCTTGCTGCATGCGTTCACAGGCGGCAATTTCCGCGCGAAATTCGTCGAATGTAAATTCCCACGGCTTGCGATAATGATGCCGCGCAAGAAAAAGTCGAATCTGGTCGGGCGCATAGGTCTTGAGCAGGTCCGACACCATGACCAGATTGCCGAGCGATTTCGACATCTTTTCGCCCATGTACCCCACCATCGCCGCATGCATCCAGATCCGCGCAAAATAGTCCTCACCCGTAAAATTCACGGTCTGGGCAATCTCACATTCGTGATGCGGAAACACCAAATCCGCGCCGCCGCCGTGTATCTCGATGGTCGGACCAAAGGTCTTGAAATTCATCGCCGAACATTCGATATGCCAGCCGGGTCGTCCCGGTCCCCACGGCGAGTCCCAGGACGGTTCGCCCGGCGCATGTGCCTGCCACAACACAAAATCGAGCGGATCGCGCTTTTTGGGGTCGTCGGGAAAGTTGCCGCGTTCGTTTGCAATCGCAAGCATCTCCTCTTTTGGAATGTGCGAGAGCTGCCCGAATTTTGGATACGAGTTTACAGAAAAATAAACGCTTCCGCCCGATTCATAGGCGCACCCTTTTTCAATCAAGACTCTGTCAAACTCGATAATCTCGGCGATCGTCTCTGTGGCGCGCGGGTAATGGTCCGGCGGACGCACATTCAACGCAATCATGTCGCGCATGAAATGGGCAGTCCAATAATTCCCCAAATCGCGCCAGTTCGTCCCGCGCTTGGGCGCTTCGCGAATCGTGTCGTCGTCAATATCTGTCACATTCTCGCAATAGTTGACCGTTGCGCCGCGATATTCCAGATAACGCACCAACACATCAAACGCACAATATGTCGCGGCATGACCCAGATGAGTCGTATCATAGGGAGTGATACCGCACACATACAACCGCACCGGCTTGCCCTGCGGGTCAAACGTTTCCAACTCGCGTGACTCGGTATTGTACAGTTTCATGACGAAAATTATAACATCATATTGACTTGCTCTATTACGCAAAAAAAGGACACCAGCCGGCTCGCGCACCCTGAGACTGTCCATCCCGATTGCCGAAAAACGCAGCACGAGCGCAAGTGTCTATCAACGAGTTTAAAGAAAGTGTGCCCCAAAAGCCGGACAGACTCTGACCGATTTCTCAACTACCGGCTTGTCTGATCAGTACGCCATACCTGCCTCGCCCAAGACGACGCGCAAATCATCACCCTGCCGCACGGTATACGTCAAAATACCGCTTGCCGCCAACTCGCCAATGACGGGTCCAAAATCAACCCCCATCCCAAACGAGCTTGCGTCAATCAATACAACAATCAAATGAAACCCCCGCCGCCTCAAGTCCTGCGCGTACTGAATCCACTCGATCTCGGGCGAGGGCGTAATCAGCACCAGTGTGATACTGCGGTTCATGACCGCGGTCTCGCGCGCAATCAGTTGAGCAAACGATTCACTCCCGTTCGATTCGACCACTGCCAGCATTTCGAGCAGCCGGGTCAATTGACGTTCCCCGCGGTCGGGATGCGCGTAGGCGTGTTCGTGGTTAGAAGCCGCAAGCCCCACCGCGCGCTGTTTGTCCAGGAAATACTTGGCAATCGTCGCGGCGCAAGTGACAGCATATTCTTCGGTATTGGGCGCGAGTTTCGTAACCTTGCCTTGAATCCATATTTCGTCCAAATCGCGCTCGTACCACGCTTGTTCCCACCACGCGCCCGCATGAATGCCGCGTTCCAGGTCCAACAGAATCCAAATGTCCGCCGAAGGGTCCAATTCAAATTCTTTGACGATCAAGCGGTCATAACGCGCCGTAGAACGCCAATGTATCCGATTAAAGGAATCGCCGGGCGCATATTCGCGCGTGCCTGACACATTCGTCGTCACATGATGTGTGCGCTGATAGCGCGCTTCACCGCCGCGCAGACTGCCGATGCTCGGCGCAAAGACAGGCAGTTCCACCGTCATCGGATACACCACCAACGTTTTTTCGGTATTGGGGATCGTGCGATTAAAGACAAACAACCCGAACGGGTCGCCGCTGGAAGCGGTCATTGGTCCGAGGCGAAACCGCCCGCGCAAGCGGCACAGCGTCTTTAACGTCCAGGCATATTTTACGCGCGGCGCCATGCCCGAAAGCACACGACCGATGAGATGCCCGGGCATGTCGCCGCCGTCCGACAATTCGATCCACAGCTTGGGGATACGTCCGGTGCTCGTGGCAGTAAACTTTTCTTCGGCGAGACTGCCCACCTGTGCGCGCGGCGATGTTATTTCACGCTCCATCACAAACGATTGGATGCTATAGAGCGCCCACAAAAAAGCGGCAGCGACGACCAACACAATCAAATACGAGAGACGATAAAAAATCTCGCGATCGGTCGCCACTGCCAGATTGGCAAGAATTGCCCAAATGATAATCAACAGCCAGACGCGCCGCAGGTTCAGAATAAAGCCGGAGCGGTCATAAAGCGTCTGAAAACGCGCGAGCCACCCGCGCAGCCGTCCTCTCACCGGACGCGCGCTCCGGGGACCGGCACCGAGTTGACGATTTCACTCACGATACCGCGCGCATCTATATGTTTGAGACGGGCGGCGGGCGAAAGGATCAGGCGATGCGCCAGCGTCGCGTCCGACAGTTCTTTGACATCATCAGGCGCCACAAAGTCGCGCCCGCGCATCGCCGCTTTGGCTTGAGTTGTTTTGAGCAGCGCGAGCGAGCCGCGCGGCGATGCGCCCAAATAAACATCAGGGTGTCGGCGCGTGGCTTCGACAATGGCAACAATATATTCCTTGATCAGGCGGTCCACATAAACCTCCCGCACCGCTTGCTGTGCCCCAATCAAGTCCTGCGCGCTCACCACCTGCCGCACATTTTCGATGGGATGGACCCGCTGCTGTGAATCCAGCATCTGCACTTCTTCCGGCGAGTTCGGGTAGCCGAGATGAATCCGCATCATGAAACGGTCGAGCTGCGCTTCGGGCAGTGGAAATGTGCCTTCGTATTCGATGGGGTTCTGCGTGGCAAGGACTAAAAATGGCGTCGGCAGCAGATGTGTCACGCCGTCAACCGTGACCTGGCGTTCTTCCATCGCCTCCAGCAGCGCACTTTGTGTCTTGGGCGTCGCGCGATTGATTTCATCGGTGAGCACCACCTGCGCAATGATCGGACCCGGTCGAAACTCAAACTCGCGCGTTTGTTGATTGAAAATGCTCGTGCCCGTCACATCCGTCGGCAGCATGTCCGGCGTGAATTGAATCCGTCGAAACGTGCACCCCAGCGATTTTGCGATTGACCGCGCCAGCATGGTCTTGCCGGTGCCGGGAACATCTTCGATCAGGACGTGCCCCTGGCACAAAAGCGCAATCAACGCGAGTTCCACTTCACGGCGCTTGCCGATAATGACGCGCTCGACATTCGCAGCGACCTGCCCCGCCAGCGCGCGAATCGGCTCCACCTGAACGCGGGTGCGGTAATCAGTTGAAGTTTGAGACCAAGTCGCAGTTGTAGCCATTAAATCCCCTCGCTGCAGGGTCCGGCAATCTCAGTTCGCCCCGGAACCCTGTCGCACGATTATAGTGCGTTTTTTGGACTTGGCGAATAGAATGCCATCCCAAGATGAAAGGAACCTTAAGAAACTCCGCCCCCACAAACTCACCCTGACAGCGAGACCACAAAGCGCGTTGCGCGTTGCGCGTCCCGCATTATGCGGGCGGCGCAATCAGATGCATGTAATTTTGCAGTTCTTGCTTGCTGTACCAGCCCTTGACGGGCTTGCCGGGCAGCACCCATTCAATCATCACGTTCCAGTGGTCCTGCGAGTTGAGCGCTTCAGTCACCGTGCCGCGCGTTCGCAGCGGCACCCCCGAAAACGGAGCGCGCGTTTCGAACGACTTGCCAATCAACCTTTTGGCTTCCTTTTCAGTAAACCCTTTGTTCATGTGCAGACCTCCCTTGACAAAATAAAAATCAGGCAAGACCGGAATTTACTTCCGATTCCTGCCTGACCAATTGACTAACCCACGCCGCGAAACGCGATGTCGCCGTTAGTTTGTGCGTACGACGTTGGTGGCTTGCAGACCTTTTTGACCTTGTTCGACATTGAATTCGACATGGTCGCCTTCGTTCAATGTGCGATAGCCGTCGCCGGCATCCTGAATCGCAGAAAAGTGAACAAAGAGGTCTTTGGTGCCGTCGGCGGGGGAAATAAACCCGTAACCTTTGGCAGAATTAAACCACTTGACCGTACCGTTTACTCTTTCAGCCATACTATTTGGCTCCTTTGATGAATCTATTCGCAAACGGTATCCTGCTATCAAATGGATGATCATTCAACACGCGCAACACGTCAGGTGTGTCGCACAGAAAAAAGAAAAGGCGCCCGCGCTGCATCTTCCGGATTGGCGCGTGTGCCTCTCAATTTCAGAAATTGCCGTTGCTTACAAAACCAAGTATAGACAGAGATGATTTCTTGTCAAATCGCTAATTCCGCAGCTGCGGATACAACACAACATCTCGAATCGAGTGCTGGTCTGTCAACAACATGGTCAAACGGTCAATCCCCATCCCCAACCCCCCGGTGGGCGGCAGCCCGTGCTTGAGCGCCTGCACATAGTCATCGTCCATCTGTTGCGCTTCCGCGTCCCCGCGCGCCCGATTCGTCTGCTGCTCCATAAACCGCTGCCACTGGTCTTCCGGGTCGTTCAGCTCGGTGAACGCGTTCCCATACTCTCCTCCGCCGACATAGATTTCAAACCGTTCGGTCACGCGCGGGTCGTCGGGCTTTTTCTTGGCAAACGGCGAAATATCGGTCGGAAAATCCACGATAAACGTCGGCGCAATCAGAGTGGGTTCGACATACGCGGCAAACAATTTTTCCACCAGCTTGCCCCAGCTCATTTGTGGCTCTACGCGCAGGTTCTTTTCCTCGATCCGCGCCCGCAATGCATCAAACGTATCATCCACATAAATATCAACACCCGTCCGCTCCAAAATCGCGTCGCGCATCGCCACTCGCGCAAACGGCGGCGTCAAATCAATCCGATGCTCGCCATATTGGATTTGAAGCGTCCCGCGCGCCGCCATGGCGCACTCGACAAAAACATCTTCGACCACCTTGATCATGTCCGACAAATCACCATACGCCTGGTAACACTCCATCATTGTGAATTCGGGCAGGTGCGTCGCATCCACGCCTTCGTTCCGAAAATCTTTCGAGATCTCATACACGCGCTCAAACATTCCGACCAGCAGGCGTTTCAAATATAGTTCATCCGCAATCCGCAGATACAGATTGCGTTCCAACTCGTTGTGATACGTCACAAACGGTTTCGCCAGCGCGCCGCCATACAAGGGTTGTAGCGCGGGCGTCTCGACCTCGATAAAACCACTGCGGTCCAGATACGCGCGCATCGCAGTCACAATACGCTGGCGCGCCCGAAACACCTCGCGCACATCCTCATTCACCATCAAATCCAGATACCGCTGACGATAGCGCGTCTCCATGTCCCTGAGCCCGTGAAATTTTTCGGGCATGGGCGCGACCGCTTTGGCGAGCATGCTTATTTCCGCGACCTGAAGCGAGAGTTCGCCGGTCTTGGTCTTGAACAGCGTGCCCGTCGCCTGCACAAAATCGGCGAGATCGAAATCCTTGATAAAGTTCTTGTAGGTCTCTTGCCCCAGATTGTCTTGCCGCAAAAAGAGCTGGATGCGCCCCGTGCCATCTCGAATATCGGCAAAGGTGATTTTGCCCGTCCAGCGGTTTGCGGTGATGCGCCCCACCAGCGTCACCACTCCGGGGTCCTCGCCGCGTTCGTCCAGCTCGCGCACCCGGGCAATCGTGTGGGTCCGCGTCGTGCGCAGCGGATACGGGTTGATGCCGCGCTCGCGCAGCCGCAGCACCTTATCGTACCGGTCTCGTTCCAAATCGTCGAGGGTGTCTATAAAATTCATAAGTTGATTAATCTCCCGAACGTGTCGCCGCGTTGTTGCGCGTGATCGAAAAAAAAAGGACACGCACCGCGTGTCCTTTGCCAATTACCAGATTTCCTGTAATTGGTAATGCAGCTCACCCGCGGGTGTTTTGAATGTCACCGTTTCACCCTTTTTCCTGCCCATCAGAGCTTTTCCGAGTGGTGATTCGTTTGAAATACGCCCGTTGCTCGGATCAGCTTCGGCGGAACCGACGATTTGATACTCCTCCTCGTCCTTGGTCCCTTTTTCGACAACCTTGACATGCGACCCAAGAATCACAATGCCCGTCATGACGGGTTTCGAAATGATTTCCGCATTCTTGAGCATTTGCTCGAGCTGCATGATTTTCCCTTCCACAAACGCCTGCTGCTCTTTTGCCGCATCGTAAGCGGAATTTTCAGAAATGTCACCTTCTTCTTTTGCCGAATGAATCGCCTCGGCGACTTCGGGACGTTTGACGGTGATCAAGTATTCGAGTTCTTTGATAATTTTCTCACGCCCGTCGGGGGTGAGATAGACCGGCTTGTCTGCCATGTGAAACTTCCTTCGCGTACACAAACTATCACGCGTTCTTGCCAACGCGCTCCGCCTTTGGAATATTACAATAACAAAAACGGACATCGCCGCGCCACGTTCTGCGCCGATATCCGACGGCGAGAATTATATGCAAAGTTGGATGGGTGTCAAAGCCACGAGCCACAAACCTGACCACAACAAAAAATCCACACCCCCACCTATAGGGATCGGCCGTATTCCCCGCACCGACAGCGCCGAAACGACGACTTCAGTTATAACTCACCTTACGCACAATGGGTGAAAACAGGTGTAAAGTGAGGGTATGGATGATCAACTTCTCGACCTCTACACCGATTATCTGATCAGCTCGTTCGGGTTGGTCACCGCGACTGGACTG
>JADZCJ010000045.1 GCA_020851635.1 Anaerolineae bacterium | reverse complement strand
TCCATACTTCCTCCTTAGAACAGAAAGTATGAACAAAAACTGCACGATGTCCTGAGTACGTTTGGTTGTTAGAGTGCGCACGATGTCGTGAGTACAACTTACTGCACGATGTCCTGATTATTGAGAGACAGTGGCTATGGGGTCCGCAGCGAGTTGCAAAAGCTATTGAAAAAGGTGAGATCGCATTTTTAAAAGATAAACAGGGAAATTGGACAGTACACACAAAACAGTACTTGAAAGATGAACAAGGAAATATCCGACAAAGCAAGGCATTTTCAATTATAGAGGATGTCTTCACCCAGCACGGCACGAACGAAGTAATTGAAATTTTTGGCAATGCACAGATCTTTCCATTCCCTAAACCAACAGCCTTCGTCTCGAAATTGATTTCTATCGGGATAGAGCCAAACGAAGAGCAGATTGTATTCGATTTTTTTGCAGGAAGTGGTACTACAGCCCAAGCCGTCCTAGAATTGAACGAAGAAGATGGGGGAAACAGGCGGTTTGTTTGTATTCAGATGCCCGAATTGTTGGACGAGGAAAGCGAGGCATACAAAGCAGGCTATAAATCAGTGGAAGAAATCTGTCGAACCCGTATATCTAGAGTTATTGGTAAGGTTTCGGCAATTAGGCAAGAGCAACCGCAACTTGAAGCTCAGCAACTCCTGGGCTTCCAATCTTACCGTCTCGCCCCGAGCAATTTCAAAACATGGCGTGGTGATGTAGAGGGGCAAGATGAAATCATCGAACAGCTGGATTTATTTCACGCTGCCGAGAAAGAGACAAGCATATCCGAAAACATGCTCTATGAATTAATGCTCAAAGCAGGTTTGCCTCTCACAACCAAGATTGACCGCGTTGATGTGGATGGGCAATCTGTTTTTCTCCTTGCCGACGGCAAGTTACTCGTCTTTTTCGACTCGTTCACTCCTGCTGTCAGCGAATTCATCCATGCCCGCGCGCCCCAACGCGTTGTCTGTCTCGACCGCGCCTTCAAGGGCGACGATCAAGCATTGACCAATCTCCAACTCGAATTGCAGGAATCCAAAATCGAATTGACCGTCCTGTAGGGGCTGCGGCTTGTCCCTGCCCCGACTTGCTTGTCCCGGCCCCTGACCTCCGCATAAATGAAACTCCAATTCGACAGCACCCAGCAGTATCAACTCGACGCAATAAGCGCCATCGTGGACCTCTTTGAAGGACAACCCCTTGCCAAAGGCGTATACGAGATCTCTTTTGCGCTCGAAGGCGCATCTCTTGCCCTCACCGAAAAGGGCATCGCCAACCAACTCCTCTTGAATGACGACCAACTGCTCGAAAATGTGCGACGCGTACAATCGCGCAATGGCATACACCCTTCAGGAAATTTGGAAAGGGGCACATATACGCAAGCCGCCGAGACGGGAGAACCGGATTCTATTCCCTATAATTTCACGGTCGAGATGGAGACCGGCACGGGCAAAACCTACACCTATCTCCGCACCGTGTACGAACTGAATCGTGTCTACGGTTTCAAAAAATTCATCGTCGTCGTGCCGAGCGTCGCCATTCGTGAGGGCGTCATGACCAACCTTCGCCTCACGCACGAGCATTTCCAGGGCTTGTATGGCAACCCACCCCTCAACTTTGTAATGTATGACAGCAAGAATTTGACTGCCCTCCGCAACTTTGCCGGTTCCGGCGCGATTCAAATTCTGGTCATCAACATAGACAGTTTCACCAAAGATACCAACATTATCAACACCCTGCGTGAGACGGGCGTCAAGCCCATCGAATACCTTCAAGCCGCGCATCCCATTGTGATTTTGGACGAGCCGCAAAATCTCGAGACCCCGATTCGCCGCGCTGCCATCCACAATCTCAATCCCTTGTGCACCTTGCGCTACAGCGCAACCCATCGCGACCTCTACAACCTGGTCTATTCACTGAATCCTGTGCAGGCGTATGATCTCGGTCTCGTCAAGCAAATCGAAGTGGATGGCATCACCGCCGATGCAGACTACAATGCCGCTTTTGTCCGCCTCAAGAAAATTCAAGCGGGCAAGAAAAGCATCAAAGCGCAGGCAACGATCTATGTCAATGGCAAAGGGGGAGTTAAGCCGAAAGATGTGACCTTGAACATCGGCGACGACCTCTATGAGGTGTCCGGTCACCGCGAGATGTATAAACAGGGCTACATCTTGAACAGCATCAATGCGGCGGCGGGCACGGTCCAATTCTCCGGAGGCGCGGAACTTGCCATTGGTACCTCACAGGGTGGATTGACGGAAGAGGTCATGCGTTACGAAATTGACCAGACGGTGAAAAAACACTTTGAAAAGGTCAAATCTCTTCAACACCACAGCATCAAAGTGCTTTCGCTCTTTTTCATTGATCGGGTTGCCAGTTATCGCACCTACGACGAGCAGGGCAATGCCCAAAAGGGACGCTTTGCCGAATGGTTCGAAGAATCGTTTTCCAGGTATGCCAGGCAGTTTCCTGCATTGATACCCTATTCTGTTGACAGCGTGCACAACGGGTATTTTTCATCGGACAAACGCGGCACGGGCAAAGACAAACAAGAAATCTGGATTGATTCAAAAGAGAAAAACACCAGAGCCGACGAAGATGCCTACAATCTGATCATGCAAGACAAGGAACGTCTCCTGAGTCTTGATGAGCCATTACAATTTATTTTTTCGCACAGCGCACTTCGCGAAGGATGGGACAACCCGAATGTCTTTCAAATCTGCACTCTTAACGAGAGCCAAAGCGAAATGCGAAAACGTCAAGAGATTGGGCGCGGCTTGCGCCTGCCGGTAAATAGCGCGGGAGAACGCGTTCAAGACAAACGGATCAATGTGCTGACAGTCGTTGCCAACGAAAGCTATGAAGAATTTTCTTCTGCCCTGCAAAAAGAAATCCAGGAGGAAACGGGTGTCGAGTTTTCCGGCAGAATCAAGAACGCGCGTGCCAAAGTCAAAGTCAAGCTAACCAAAGAGCTGACCCCCGAAAACTTTCCCCTGTTCTTTGAAATCTGGGACCGCATCAAACAAAAAACGCGCTATCGCGTCAATTTCAGCAGCGCCGAACTCGTAAAACGGACTGTGGAGGAACTGCAAGACACGACCAAGGTTCCGACGACCAGGGCGCCCATGCTGCATTCTCAGACTGCGCGCCTTGCTTTCTCAGAACATGGGATCGAGGGCCATCTGAAAGAGGCGTCATACAGTCCTACCGAAACCACACGTTATCCCTTGCCGGACGTTTATGCTTATATTCAGAGTCGTGTCAACATCACGCGCAGCACGATTTTCGAAATCTTGAAACAGTCCGGACGTATCGGGGAATTGGAGATCAACCCCCAAATGTTTCTCGATAACGTCGTCGCCGCCCTCCGTCGCAACCTCAATAGTTTATTGATTGACGGCATCAAATACGAGCAAATTAACGACGCCTATTATGAAATGCGGCTCTTCCAGGACCAGGAATTGGAAACCTACCTGAGCGAGGTATTTCCTGTCGAGGACACCGCCAAAACCCCATACAACTATGTTCTGGTCGAAAGCGACACCGAACGCGAATTCGCGCGTGATTGTGAAATTGACCCCAACATTAAATTCTTTTTCAAACTACCGCGTGGGTTCAAGATTCCAACCCCCGTTGGGGATTACATTCCTGACTGGGCGGTTGTTTTCAAGGACGAACCTGAACGCGTCTATTTCGTCGCCGAAACCAAGAGCACCAGGGACTGGCTAACCCTGCGTGGCATCGAGCGCATGAAAATTGATTTTGGGAGACAACATTTTCTCTTGCTCGAACCGCGCGATGTCAAATATGTAAATCCCACAACCACAAAAGACCTGTATTCATAAACGCGTTCGTTGGTGGGGCGTACAATTGAACGCCCCACCTTCCACCTCGCCCCATTCTCGTCCCGCGCAATATTTTTAAGGTTCCCTTCTCCAAAAAACTATTGACATTTAGCACATCTGTTCTATACTACTCCATAGTAACGAGTTCACTCGTTCCCTTTTGCTCTCTGCACCTTAACATCTCGACGCTGCATCTACCGCTTGCTTTGAAACGCCGACCACGACAGCTGCTCCGATTCAATGCCCACAAGCGCAATCTGTTTCGGTTCCGCCGAATGAAAAACCACCGTAAGTTTGACGAGGTCTGCCCGTTCAAACCGGGCGTCATAGGTCACGACGTAAAACTCGTCTGCCCGTGTTACTTTGGCGATTTGACGATCAAGATAGGTCCCCAGTCCGGCGTCCACATTCTGTTTCCAGGCGGCGAATCCGGCGAGAGGAATCTCCCGCCGCATGTCGGCGTCCAGGTCGCGCGAAAACGCCGCATAGTCGTTCGCAGCCAATCCCGCAAACAAATTGTCGGTGGTGATTTCACTAAAGGCAAGCACGGCGTCCCTTTCGCTGCCCACCAGGACGCGCTCGCAGGCGGTGAGCCAGACGACGGCGCTCAAGACCAGGCCAAGGACAATGTATTTGGCGACTCGGCGCATGGGATATGCTCCTTTTTTCCCCCCCCTTTTTTGTCCCGCATCAAATTCTATACGCGACGCGCATGGGGGTCAACGGGCGCGCGGCGCGTGCTCGCGCACGAGCAAGCGCAAGATGATTACGGAAAGCGATGCGTCATGTGACGGAGCGACGCGCACCAGGCAAGCTCGAGATTGCGACAGAGCCGGAGACGGCGCCGTGAAAAGGACGTGATAAAATAGGCGTATGTTCCGTTTTGAATCCGAGAGTGTTTACTTGTGATGATGTCACGCTCTCCAAAGCAGCGGTTCATTCTGCTGCTTGTCTTGTCCGCTTTGGTATTGGCGCTGGGGATAGCCGTTGCGGTGACGTTTGTCAACTCGACGACCTGGGGCGAACTGCGGTCACGGCTCACCGGCGTCTATCCTGCTCCAAGTCTCGGGATGACACTCGACAGGGAACTAAAGGTGATCGGTCTGGTCCCGGGCAGCGCGGCGGAATCAAAGGGAGTAAGGATAGGCGATGTGGTCTATGCGGTGAACCGTGAACCCGTCAGCAGTGCGAGTCGCGTCCTGCAAATCCTGGAGCGTGAGCAGAATGCCGCGAGTGTGAGATTGGGGCTGGTGCGTCACAAGAACAAGCTCGATGTGATCGTTCAACCTGTGCCGCCGCCGGATGACGCGCCAAGTGCGCCCTAATGCTCTCCCGTCGAGAGGTAAATGTGATTTATGCTACAATCGCCGCAATGAAACGTGCGGTGATTTTTTTTGCGCTCGTCCTCCTTTTCTGCGTTCATGCAGTCTGGTTTTACAGCGCCATCGGCTGGGACGCGGTGGACGATGCGTATATTTCATATGTGTATGCAAAAAATGCGGTTCTGGGCATCGGGCTGACGTTCAATCCGAGCGAGCGGGTCGAGGGCTTTAGCAATTTTTTGTGGACGGCAATGATGGTCCCGATTGTGGGACTGGGGCTGGATGTGGGGCGGGTGAGCAGCGCGCTGGGAGTGGCATTCGGCGCGGGCGTGATGGCGCTGACGGTCCGCTTTCCGCGCTGGCTCGGAATTCCGAACGTGGCGGGTTGGCTGGCGGCGTTGTTTCTTGCCGTGGACGGCTCGTTTGCGCTGTGGAGCGTGAGCGGACTCGAAACGCCGCTGTTTGCGTTTTTGCTCGCGCTGGGCGCGTTCCTGTATGTGCGCGAGAATTGGAACGGTTTCGGTCCCACAACTCTCGCCGGAAACGCGCCTGTAAGTTTGCCGCAGAGTGGCATTGTGTTTGCGCTGGCGGCAATGACGCGACCCGAAGCGGCGGCGGTATTTGCGCTGACCGCCGCGCACCAGGGCGCGTGGCGATTGCTCGACCGGCGCAGACTTGTGACGCGCGGGGACTTGGTTCGGATCGCGGCGTTTGCGGCGATTTTTATCCCATACTGGCTGCTTCGCTGGCGCTATTATCACGCGTTCTTGCCCAATTCGTTCTACGCCAAAGTTTCGGTCGGCGGACCCATCGCGCAGATAATGCGCGGGTGGGAGCATGCGCAGCAGTTTGTCGGCGTGCATTTGAGCTGGCTGATTCTGCTGCCCGCCGTGATCGCGCTGCTTGTGGTGGTCGCGCGGTATGTGCGGCTCATGCGAGGAGGCGAGCCGATCACGTCAAGCCGGACAACGCAGACGAAAGCGGCATTTTTTGGATTGACCTATTTTGCCGCGCTGGTGTTGTTTTACGGCGCATATATTATCTATGTGGGCGGCGACTGGTCGGTGGGACGATTCTTTGTGCCGATGCTCGCGTTCGTATATTTGATGATTGCGACGGGGCTGGTGTGGATTGTGACATTCCTCCTCGAACGTCTCGCGCCTCAAGCAGCGACATCGGCATCGCGCGTGTCGGTGGGCGTCGGCGCGCTGCTTGCGCTTGGATTATGGTTTGCTTCATCATACAACGGCGAGTATCGCATTTTTATCGGCGGGTTTGATGCGGCGCTGGCGACGCAGGCGCGGGTCACGGCGGGCAAATGGCTGGCGCACAACGTGCCGCCGGGCACGTGGATCGCGGTGGATGCGGCGGGACAGGTGCCGTATTTTTCGGGACTGCCGACGATTGATATGTTTGGCATCAACGACGTCCACATCGGACGGATGCCGGTCGCGAATCTCGGAAGCGGCACGCCGGGACACGAGAAATTTGATCTGGGATACATTATTGCGCGCGCCCCCAAATACGTCGTCATTTATGGCACACTGTTTGACAATGTGACGGAATACAAACGCGCGGATATAAAATGGACGGACAACCCCGAGTTGGAGAGATTTTTGACGATCTATGAAAGACGAACGACGAATGACGAATGACGGACGACGAAGGACTGTGCTGTTAATACGTCAATCGAAAATCGAAAATTGAAAATCTAAAATCCACAAATGGACGATTTTCCAAAACTTTTGATCGTGCTGGGAATCAGTATTGCGCTGGTGGGCGCGATCTGGTGGGTCGCGTCACGATTTTTTGACGGCGCGCAATTGCCGGGGACGCTCGTATTTCAGAGCGGCGGCATGACGTGCATCATTCCCATTCTCGGCTCGATCCTGTTGAGCATCATTCTGACGGTCGTGCTCAATCTTTTGCTCAAGGCGGGCAAGTAGGCGGCGTTACGCCGCATCCGGCTCGAGCCATTTCCACGCGTCATCCAGCGCGTCGGAATCAAAGTGTTTGACCGATTGGGCATAAAAGGGTTTGGCGAATCTGGATGCCCAGTCTGCCAGACGCGTATTGCCGACGACGGCGAGTTTGGCGATGGCATCCCGATACTCGCGTCCGAATTCATAATCGGACCAGAGCGCCGCGGGTTCGATGCTCCGGAAATCATCCAACTGTATGAGCAAGCGCACCCGTTTGTATTTCTCGACCAGCGCGCTCATGTCCAGGTCAATGGTCTCGTAGTTGATCTTTTTCAATTTCCCCGCAATACGATACCCGAGCAGATTGTCGTGACTCTCGGGCAGGCGATAAAACCCTTCCGTGTCGAGGATGCTGTCGCCCATCATGAAATCCCCGAGCAAGCCGGTAAAACGGTCGCGCATGATGATCTTTTCCCCAATGTGCGCCGCCGTGACGCCCAGTTTCGAGTCGGGCACAAACGTCCCGGCAAAATCCCGCGCCTTGGCTTGACGCAAGGTCGTCTGCGGCAGCATCCGGTGCTCATAATAGGCGAACGCATCGGCATAGTTTTGATTGCGGTCCAGTTCTTGCGCCAGGATATATGCGCCGCCCATGGCGAGCGATGCCCCTTGACCCGAAAGAAACGTCGGGCAGCCACAAGCATCGCCGACGAGCACAACCCGCCCCCGGCTCCAGTGCTCCATCTGAATTTGCGTGACCGTGTCCATGAAAATTTCCGTATCCGGGGCTAGATCGTTTACCAGTTGACTGCCCAACCAGCCCATGCCGTCATAGATTTTGCGAATGTGCGCGGCTCGTTCGGAACGCGGCGGAACGGGCGTGTCCTCGGCGCGCCATGTGAGAAAGACGACCGTTTCTCCGGGCACGCGGTTGGGGTATGTGCCGATCTGTCGCCCCGGCTCGTTGTAATTGATCCACGCCCTGGGCAGGTTGTACTTGTTGGGAAGCGGATACGAGGCAAAGTGATAGCCCATAAAGTGGGCATAATTTTGTTCGGGTCCAAAAACCAGCTCGCGCACGCGCGAGTGAACGCCGTCAGCTCCGATGACAAGGTCAACGGTCTCGGTCGTGCCGTCGCTCAAAGTGACCAAAACGGAATCGGGGGATTGTTCGACGGCGCGCACCGTGGTGTTAAAGCGAAACTCGACATCCTCGCGCACGCTGTGATAAAGCGCTTGTTCGATGGTGCCGTGCATGAGGGGGAGATATTTTCCGCCAACCGCTTTGCGGATGGATGCCATGTAGAGTCTGGCGATGTATTCGCCGTTTGACTCGATGAAACCCAGAAAAGCGGCGTCAATGGGCTGCGCGGCAAGCTCGGGGATGATGCGCATATGCTCGCCCACATCATACGCCGTGGCAAAATAATCAATGGCATAGCCGCCGGTCCGTTCACTGCCGGCGCGTTCGACGACGACAGGGGTCATGCCATATTGTTTGAGCCAATAGGCAGCAGTCATACCCGCAAAGCCGCCGCCAGAGATGAGAATTTTCATCGTATTCTACTCCTCGTGGCGCCCGACAGGACAATGTCGGGGGAACAAGCAAGTCGCCGATGCGGTTCGCGCGTTGTCGTGCCGGTGCTGTGTGATTGGTTTTGACCCATTGTCGGACAGTTGCACGGCTGTGTCAACCAAACTTTCTCCCACATCTTGGAACTCGTCTTTGCGCGAACGCAAAGACAACCGCGCGCTCCGGTCGTATACTGACGCCAAAAGGACCAAATACGGCAATATCCGGGTCAAAGATCTCGATTGCTGAATAACGATAAAAGGATAGAGCATGAGCGCCAATATTTTGAAACAACCGCGTACGGCGGACGGCTTGCTGGACCGCTACTGGCTGCCCAAGATCGCACTTGTATTTATCAGCATCGCATCGCTGCTCGGCGTCCTGCTGACCATGATGACGCACGGCGCGTCGTGGGAATTGGCGTTGGTGCGCTGGCTGCACATGGCGGGATTGGGCGCATTGGCAGGCGGCGCCATGTGGTGGGGCTGGTTTGTGCGGCGACCGAGCGACGAGGCAGAGGTTTCTGACGTCGCGCGTTTTGCCCTGGCTCAAAAGCGGCGGTTCCGCGCCATCGGGATCGGCGCGCTGCTCGTGGTCGTGCTGACCGCGCCGCAACTGATGTGGTTCGATGTATGGTCCGGCGAAACGTTTGCGCGCGGGCTGTGGTTCGCCAATATCGCGGCGCTGCTGCTCGCGATCATCTTTGTCATTCGTTTGTTCCTGGTCCCGCGCGACGACGCGCACGCCTTTGACGCGGGCGCCGCGCGCCTGGCGTTGGTCGGCTTGGTCGCGACGCTTGCGCTCACCGCCACGCTCGACGCGCGTTTGACCTTTCCCAGCCAACCGCTGGCATGGCTCTTGCGACCGGTGCATGTTGTCGCCTTTGCGCTCTGGTTCGGCGGCGCGATCTGGAACATTTTTATCGCAGTGCCTGCCGCGCGCGAAACGCTCGCGCTGCCGGTGGTGGTTTCTGCTGCAGAGCAGTTGGAGCGGTTCCGCGTCACCGTGCGGATCTTTTTGCCTACGCTCGTGATTACCGGGCTGCTGCAAGCATACGCCTATACCGGCTTGAACCTGCAGAGCATCCTCTTTTCTTCCATTGGTCAGCTGGTTTTGGTCAAGCTGGGATTGGTCGTCGGGCTGATTGTCATCTTTATCACCTGTCCGTTGTGGCGCGCCTGTTCGCCTATCAAAGGCATGTGTGACCTCGAAGATTTGCACGCGCCGGCGCTGCCGACCCCCACCCGGCGCATGGATAATCGCGGCAAGGGCTGCGCGGGTTTTGTGCAGATTCAAAAGATGCTCGAAGGGATGGGACAGCGCGATGTATTGGAACTTTTGAGCACCGACCGCATCTCGTGGTGGGAACTCCCCGCGTGGTTGGAAAAACACGGACATCAATTATTGGCGCAGGAACGCCAGGGGCGCTGGCTGTGGCAATCGTACCGTTTTCTGATTCAGAAAGGCGCAGGCGAGCTGCCCCGAACGTCGGGTTGAGTGCCGCGATGTTCAACGCAATGGAACGGTGATTATCCGTAAAAAAAAAAGAGTCCGAGACCTTTAGGTCCTGACCCGCATCGTCAGGGACTTTGCCTCAAGAATTATAGGACAGCATCAAGACCGCGGCAGTTGAACGCAGAATGCCGCGGTCTTGTTTTTGCGCGTGCTCCGGCGCGCTCACCACGGGCTATTTTCATAAACCGCCATGCTATCGCCGGCTAAACAGGTCAGCCGCGTCCGGGTATGGCGCGTTTTTGTTTTCGAGCAATGTCGGCGTCGGTACAGGGTCTTGGTTCAGGCGAAAAACGCCTGCCATGCGAAAATGGCGAGCATGACAAGAGCAAAAGAGACTTCGACAAACGCCGCGAGGGCGCAGCCGACGAGATACGTCCGACCCGCATAGACGGCTTGTCCAAAATTGCGGCGTTCCAGATAGGTGATCAACATCACGCCGAAGATAGACCCGGCCGCTGCGCCAAAGAGGGTGCCGAGAATGGGGACGCCGCTGAGCAGAATGCCGCCGAGGATGCCGCCGATAAACGCCGCGATGATATTTTTCCACCCAAAACCCGCCTGTTTTTGGGTGATGGGGGTGAGCCAGTATTCAGAAAAGGTGGCGACGATTGCAATCACGCCCAGAACGGTCAGTGTGATCCAGTCAACGCGCTGAAACTGTTCGCCAAACGCCCACGCCAGCATGCCGAGCCAGATGAGTGGCGGTCCGGGGATGATGGGAATGACCGTGCCGACCAGACCGACAAGGATCAGGAGC
This sequence comes from Anaerolineae bacterium, assembly GCA_020851635.1. Lineage (GTDB taxonomy): Bacteria > Chloroflexota > Anaerolineae > UBA4142 > SHND01 > SHND01. The sequence continues at coordinate 20,946 of JADZCJ010000045.1, read as the reverse complement.
ATGGTGAGGTTGGCGGCGGGGTTGGCGTACAAGTTGAACGGCATTGCGGCGAATTATAATAGGGAAACGGAAAACGATACCTGTTCGACGACGAACGACGCACATCAAGCATGAAACGTCTGACGTAAAAGGCGCAAGATTCATCACGAATTGCAGCGCCAATCCGTTCTCACATACGAACGAATCCATAAAGAGGTAACGATGTCGCATCAAGACGCAAATGCCGTTCCAAAATATACAAATCGCCTGGCAGCCGAGACAAGCCCATACCTATTGGACCATGCGCACAACCCCGTCGAATGGTATGCGTGGAATCAAGATGCCATGCAAAAAGCCAAGACGGAAGACAAACCAATTTTCCTGAGCATCGGTTATGCGGCATGTCATTGGTGCCATGTGATGGCGCACGAGTCTTTTGAAGACGAGCCCACCGCGCGGTTCATGAACGAGCATTTTGTAAATATCAAAGTAGACCGCGAAGAACGCCCCGACCTGGATTCGATTTACATGAACGCGGTGGTCGCCATGACCGGACAGGGCGGCTGGCCCATGAGCGTGTTTTTGACTCCTGACGGTAAACCATTTTACGGGGGCACGTATTATCCGAAAACGCGACGGTATGGGATGCCCGCGTTCATGGACGTGCTGAAAGGGATCGCGAACGCGTGGGAAAATCAGCGTGCCGACATTGAACAGAACGGCGAGCAAATGCAGCAGGCATTGGCTCAGGGAGGGGCGCCGCGCGTCGAGGAGGAGATACTGCTCGACAAGCGGACGCTCGAACTGGCGTTCAACGGCATTGCGCGGGCTTTTGACAGCGAAAATGGCGGGTGGGGAGGCGCGCCGAAATTCCCGCAGCCGATGACGCTGGAATTTTTGATTCGGAGTTATACCAAAACGCGCGACGAGCTTGTTTTGAAAATGATCACGCTGTCGCTCGACAAGATGGCGCGCGGCGGGATGTATGACCAACTGGGCGGGGGGTTTCACCGTTATGCGACGGATGAGGTTTGGCTTGTGCCGCATTTTGAAAAGTGTGTAAATCAAATTCACCTGGCTTTGCCGGAATAAGGCATTTCACGACCGCTTTCCGATCTTTAATCACAACCTCCGTATTGAGAATCTCCAAGTTGTGCCGTTTGTCCTCGAATGTTGCATTTTCCATCCCCAACGCGACATTTTCGCGGAATTGCATCGCCGCTTTGATTTTCTCTTCGGTGTACTTAATCGAGCCAAGCTCTTCCTGCAACTTTTCGCGACGCTCGATCCGCTCGGCATAGAGTTTCTCTACCCGCTGCATATCCGCCATCAAATTCTTCTCGACGACGCCACCACGAGGCACGCGCTTTAATGCCTCGCCTATTTCTGAAGCCTCTTTTTCGGTCTCGGAGATTTGCTCAAGGAGTGTGGTCAGCAATTCCCGCTTTGGCTCTAGTGATTCCAATTCTTCCTTCTGCGCTTTGCGCAACGCGCGCTCGAACTTTTTGGCGTTTTTCACTACGCCAAGCACATAGTTCCAGACGATTTCCTCAAGGGCATCCGCGTGTATGCGGACTTTTACGCAGCGATCCTCACCCATATTGCGAAAATAACTTCGCGAACACCGATAATAACGATGCACCTTTTTCTTGGTCTTGAGTGTGTTACCGGACATTACATACTGACACTCGCCGCACTTTACCATTTTGCGCAAAAGATATGGCTCTTTTGCATTGCGCGGTGACATCCGTTTGTTATATTCGCGTCGCGCTTGTGCAAGATCCCAAGATGCGCGGTCAACTATGGCGGGAACGGGAACAGTGATTTGTTCGTCCTTGGGGCGAAATCCTCCTTTCCCATCCTTGCCGATTCTTTCACCGAAATACCAGACGCCTGCGTAGGTTTCGTTACTTAGCATGCGAAGGACAAATGTGTAATTCCAGATCCAAACAGGTCGTACGCGTCGCCGCCTTGTCTTACATCTCTGCGCAGGTGTTTCGATCCTCAACTGACTGAGACGTTCAGCAATCTTCCATGCTGTAAGCGGCTTTTTGTCTTCATCGCCCAAGGTATACCACTGATAAACCAAGCGAATTATCTTTGCCTCTGATTCGATGATTTCGAGGTTTCCGTCAGTGTACCGATAACCGTATGGTGGCGTGCCATTGCCCACGACTTTGCCAGACTTGGCCTTGCCCAGACGCCCTCGGGAACACCGTTCAATAATCTTTTTGCGCTCATCACTTCCTTGCCATCCCTTAATCACCAGCACAATATCTAATTCGCTTTCGATTTTGCCAACGTCCCCCGCATGAACTTGGATACCCGACCGAAGCCAATCTCGAACGCCGGCAAGCAGGTCAACAATGTCGCGGGATAGGCGGTCCACTTGATACGCGATAATGGCATCGGCGTCACGGCGTTTGAGCAACATTGCTACCTTTTTTCCTTCGGGTCGTTCAGCGAAGGGAATTGCGCCGCTGCAGTCTTCCTGAAACTCGGCAACAACGGTCAAGCCAAGCCGCGCGGCATAATTGCGGCACGCTTCTAACTGTGTCGGTAAACTGTAACCTTTATCTGCCTGTTCGTCAGTTGAAACTCTGACGTAAATAATTGCTTGCAAACCTGTTTGCGCTTTCATATGTTGCCCTATGAGCTCTTCCATCCATGCAAATGAGGTAGCATTTCGGATTGCCCTTTAAAATGCCAATTCCGCGTTGTGCCTGGAAAACAAAAAAAATCGCTTGCCGAATGCGCTGTAAAAGCGCCAAACGACAAGCGATACGAAATCAGGGCCGATTTCGTGCATAGCGCGCAAAAGCGCGCCAAGCCGATGTGTTATAATCGACTTTAGCCTGTGCCGTTGGCGATAACAACGGTTGGGTCAGTCCCTTGTGAGTGTTACCAGCACCCGCAAGGGATGTTTCATTCTATTTACTTTTTCGGTTGCGCGGTCTCACGTTGAACATACTCTTCCAAGGCATGTATGATCTCTTGAGTCATGCTGCGATGATTCTGTTTTGCCAGGGCTTGTAATTTCTTTTTCAAGTCCGCTGGAAAATTACGTATATTCAGTTGGTTTTCCCGCGCCATTGTCTAGCATTATACTAGACATAGAATCTTGTGTCAAGTGACAATTTCAGATCAAGCCCCTTGATCATTCCGATCTGGCTCAATATTGTCCTCGCCCACAGTGACGAGTTGGCTCGACTTGGTCGCAAGTTCTGATAATGCCATGGCCTCAACCGGAAGAGATTGCATCGCGACCTCCTGTTCACTTTCCCTCGCTTCGCGAATCGCGCGTCCACGCGCTGCGAAATTTCGGATTACCTGTACCAAAGCATCCTCATACGTCGGTATGTCCAAATTTCCGCTTGTCATTCCCTATCTCTCCTTTGAACAAACATCCCGCTAATCAAAGATAATTTCATCCTAAATCAGAAATATGCTCTGTCCATTGACGCGGCGTCAATGGAAGCGTTCCCTATCCGGATTCGTTTTCCCAAGGCGCCCGGAGCATTTTGAGACCCGCTGCGTCCAGAATTTCGTTTGCCACCTCGATCACTTGATCGACCTGGCGGCTATTTAGCACAACACCGAGACTCAAGAGCAATAGAGTCTCACGAGTCAGGTCTTTGCGCTCGCCGGATTCAATTCTCCAAATGCTGCTTCCTTCCACGCCACTATCTTCTGCCAAGCGATAAATGGACTTGCCCGATGCTTCTCGGACTTTACGAACAGTGATGGCGAGACGATCCCGAGGCAATTCAAGGGGAGAGGATGCAAGTTTACAAGAGCATTTGTGTTCAACTTGAGAAATTGAGCAAGGATTATTGTCTTTTACATTATGTCCAGGACCGGCAGGAGTAATTGTTGAATTTCGGGATGAAGGTTTACGAGCCATTTACGTGACCTCACAATAAGAGCGGTTTGACTGTCACCCCCAACAGACGCGCGTCTATTGAGGGCAATAACCACTCCTCCCCGTAACCACACATCCAAAGAAACTCGGGTGAAATCAAGAGGGGCTGTGCAATTTGCACAGCCCCATTTCGTTCTACTTGTTTGCGCACCTTTCGTGAATGCCAATGCTATAAGTGCCATGTTTCGGGTCATCCGGCGATGTCACACGCCGCCAGACTTCCCCGCTTTTGAACTCTTGGTGGCACTTGATGCAGCGTTTGGGGCCGAGCGGCATCGGGCCGACGCAAAGTTCTGTCGCTGCAGGTTTTGGGGGTAAGACAATGGAAACTGGTTTGGCTTTGATTGGTTGAGATTTCATCGAGTTGCTCCTTTCACGTTCGTAGAATTCAGTTGCTGACGTGCGAGATACCGTTCGGTTTCACCTCAAAAACAATGTGGGCACGTTTCGACACAATCAAAACGTGCCCACATTTGCGAAAACAGGTTCGCATGTTGTACTCGACTGAATGCCTCAAAAACCGAGGCCGCGCTCTTTGAGACTCACGAATCGGCCGTGGTCGCCAATCACAATGTGGTCGATGATTTCGATATCGAGGAGCGCACCCGCTTTGACGACTTCACGCGTAATCGAACAGTCCTCAGGGCTGGGCGTAGCGTCGCCCGATGGATGATTGTGCACCAGCGCAATGGATGGAACATTGCGTCGAATTGCTTCACGAAACAATTCAGCGATCCGGATCACGGTTGTATGCACCGAGCCCTGATATGCCGTAACAATTCCGGCGACACGATTTTTGGTATCGAGTAGGAGAATGCGCATTTGCTCTTGCTCCAAGAGAGACATTTCGGGCATAAAGAGCTGCGCAATTTCCGACGGAGAGCGGACTTGTGGGCGATCCGTGGGGAGTTCTTTGGCAAGGCGTTTGCCCAACTCGAAGGTTGCTTGCAAACGCGCGGCACGCTGTTGACCGATCCCGTTAAAGGTCTGCAACTCGATCAATCCCGCGCGCGCAATCGTTCCGAGCGATTTGTACTCCGAGACCAACTCGAACCCAATCGGTTCATCCCCCGCGCTCAACACGACCTGCAACAGTTCGGCGTAGGACAAGGCGCCAGCGCCGTATCGCAATAGCCGCTGCATGGGCAGTTCGTTGAAGGGTAATTCGCGTACCCGGTGGCTTTTCACGCGTGCCACCGCTTGACATAGCCGCCCAGGGCTTGAGCGATTTCAGGACCCAGCGATTCGCCAAACGCATTGATGGCGGTTTGGTCCTTTCGCAAGCATTCATATTCCTCGTCCGAGATTTCGACGTATACGATTTGAGTATCATGAATCGTCATGTCGTCCATGACCCCTTCATTCGTCGCAAACAGGATGCGTGGCACGCGCACGCGAATGCCCAGGACTTTTACATTGGCCGGTACTTGTTTTGGATCTGTATGGATTTTTCGAGACACAATTTGGAGATTGGCTGAGTTGAGTTACATCAACGACAGCTGCCGATAGTTGGCGGAGAGGGTTTGCAGAAGCATAGGTTCGTCCTCGATGGCGGCTGCAAGTTCGGCGCGGAGGTCCGGCAAAGTTACGCCGAGAAATTCGGGCGCGCGCGATTCACGCGAGCGCTCTCGAAAGAGGGAATTGAGGTCGGCAATCTGCGAACCTGCGATCACACTCTTGGCGAGATCGGCGAGAAAGCCGCGGCCGGAATCGGTTTGCTGAACAAGCGCGCCTTCGACAGCATCCCCTGTGAGAAGCAATGCTGCGGCGAGTTTTTGCGCGACGAGTGCCATTGCGCGATGTTCCATCGTGTCAGCATAGACCGCGTAATACACGACGACATTATCTACTTGTCCGAGACGCCAGGTGCGGCGCGCAGCTTGCTGCATCGTGTACACGCTATAATCCAACTCATAGAACGCGGTAGACTGAAATGCCACGAGATCGAGCCCTGTTTCTACGAGTTTCGGATTCGTGATCAGAACGTCCATGCCTTCGCCCAATTTTTTGCGGAGCCATTCCTCGCGCACTTGTGTGCCCACGCTCGCGTTCAGTACAACGCTCTTGAGCCCCTCACGTTGAAACAACCCTTTGAGGCGGGGCGTTATATCACGCGTGCCTGTCTGACGACAAAACACGATGAGGCGTCTGCCTTTTTCGCGTTCCCTGCACGCGAGATTGACGAGCCATTCTTCTTTGGGAAAAAGAATCGAATCATCCAGCGCAGGTGCGCTTGCGATTATTTCTCCGGTTCGGTCGCGTACCACTTCTTCCCGAAAACATGCGTTGGGATACGCCAAGAGGCTTTGCAAGTACGCACCCAGCAGCGAGTTGTCACCTTGTTTGATGCGTTCGTGCAACTCCTCTTCCAGTGTGGACGCGAGCGTGTCGTACGCCGCGCGTTGCTCTTGAGCCATGGGCAGAACGATGGGCACTTCGCGGTATTCCGGCATATCGAACCCCAGGTCCGCGAGTCCGAGAAATGCCGTCGAATCGAGCAGCTGCATGACGAGTTCCGGCGAAATGCCCGGCAGTTCGCGTACGAATGTTTTGCGCCGACGCTTGCCAGAGTACACCCCGTAATCGTCATTGTCTTCATTTGAGAGTTTCGTGACGCGTTCCAGAACGCCGTACCGTTCTGCCCATTTTTGCCCATCGCTCCATTGGAACTGTTTGCGAATGCGCGGCGAGAGGCGATGCAGCAAAAAGAACAGTGATGTAGCACGTCCGCCGTACAACGTGCCCGTGAGCGCGAGAGTTTTCTCACACGCGCGAATCAATGCGCCGAACGCATAACCCTGATCTGTGGACTGTCCTTTGAGTTGGTGGACTTCATCACAGATCAGGAGTTTAAAGAGGCCGCGATGCCGACGCGCGATGTAATCGGCGATGGGGTAACGTTGAGAGACAGGAGACGGATGAGGGGCGGCTATTTCAAAAAGCGCTCCGCTCGTCGGCTGTCTGTCGTCTACTGTCCCATTGAGATGAATACTTTGATACAGTGCCTCGTTGCATTCAAAGCATCTGCGCTTTTTATCAAAGTAATTGGCATTCAATACGGGCGCGGTTTCTTCGTTTGCTTCCACGTGGTGGACAATGTGGCCACAGCGCGGGCAGGCAAACATTTCGACGATTTGCTTTTTGCTATCGGAAACACTCAGTACGCGTTTGCGTGTGCTGTATGCGGGCTGCCACCCCGAACCGAGTTTTGCCATTTCCTTTGAGAGCACGGCAAAGCTTGGCGTATAACGCGCTTGCGGGTCGCGTCTCTTCCGTTCGATTTCCCGCACAAACTGTTCCACGTCGGACAAACGATATAGGGGCATCGCAAATGCAAGGGGCACAATGTCGCGCACTTCGCGCACCCATTTATTGACCAAGTGCGGGGGGCAGAGAATCAGTGTCGGATTCCCTTGCTCGTGCAGCAACGCAGTGACGGCGCTGCCGATCGTTGTCTTGCCAACCCCCATTTCACCGACAAGGATGGCAAAGTTGGCACGTTGGAGCCGTTTCCATAACGCGGTTGTCACGTGCTTTTGCGCGGGGAAAAGCCCTGTTTCCTGGCGTCCCGGCAACCGCCGATGCTTGCTCAGGCGCCGGAGGATCGTACTCACGCGTTCTCCCTCCGCTTCGAGATCGAAACGATACAGCGGTGTGAACGTCTCGATCACTTTTTGGGCGATGACGTCTTGCCACTGTTCGATGAATTCCGAGAGCGCGCTCGGTTGATCGAGCCGCAAAGTTTCACCCGTATCGAGATTGACAGCAACGATTTCTGTGACAAAGCGATCACGCGAGACCTCTTCGCTCTCGTCGTCGCCTTCCACTTGTTCCGTCACTTTGTAGGTGCGCCCTTTGATGAGCAATTCCTCGTCGTGCTTTTCAAGCACAAGGTTTTGCAACAGGCCTGCCGCGATGAGCATCGCGAGGTGTCCTTTTTTGAGGGGCATTAGAGGTTGCAGGGCATCCAGGTCATTCGTTGGTTCTAGCCAAGCGCGCCATTCGCTGCTGTGCCACACCCCTGATTGCAATGCTTCCTTTAATGCCTCATCGGGATCAATCAGATTGCCGCGAAAATAGAATTTCGTTTCGAGCGGCGGCGGAATGTCATAATGTTCCGAAGCCTGTTCGGGCAGAACGGGCAATTGGCCGCGGCATTCTTGAAGCAACTGGAGCGCAGCATTTTCGTCAAAGAACGGCTCCTGTCTTGCGATCCCAAACACGACCATCTGCGAAAAATCGTCGTATTCGGGATCGGGAAAACGATACGCGGCAAGTTCACGATAATACGTGGCGAGATGGCGCGCCATGCGCGCATCGAGGCGATACTGCGGGATGATGTATATCAGAATCCCGCGCGGCTGCAGCCATTTCCCCGTGTCGCGCAAGAAGCGATATTCCATGCGTTTCGCTTCGCCCTCTTCCGGGGAATAGGGCGGATTTAGATACAGCACCTGAAACGCATTGGGGGGAACGCGCGCAGCGGCGTAATCGAGATTCAACACTTTGTGGAGTCGATTCGCGCTTGCCCCGGCGCGTTCCGAATCAATCTCGATGCCGTAACTTTCGAGATTCCACTTGTGGGCGAGATTCGCAGCCGCGATGCCCTCGCCACAACACGGATCGAGCAGTCGCCCAGCATGGTCACTATGCTCAAGGTGATGCCCAATCCATGCATGCACACGCTCCGGCGTGGGATAAAAACCTGCTTTCGCAATCGAAGCGAGGCGCGTCATGTTTCGGCTTGGTCTGCGAGCAAAGCGTGGCGTTGGATGCCGCGCTGAATGATCTCTAGCCACGCTTCATCCGAGGCGTGAATGCGCCAGGCAAAGGTGCCGCGCGTGGCATCGAGACGGGTGATCAATTCTTTCTTGTACCCTTGTCGCCATAACCATTCCGCCCAATGGGGCAACATGGGTGCAACGACCGCGCGGTTGAGCATCGCAAAGAAACGTGCATGCGGCGGATCATCCGACGCGTTCAACAGGTAGAACGCTTGGTTCGGTTCCAGTTGATTGACGGTGGCTTGGTGGTGCAGCAGCGCCATATTTTCAAGACCCGACTCGGGAAGTTGGACTGCCCGGTAGAGATATGTCCCTTCCGCGCGTCGGAAGAGTTGTCCTGCAATTTCGATGGGCTGGTGTTCGAGTAATGCCGCCCATACGCCGCGCACTGCCGTGCGGTAGCCGACTAGACCGAGGTAAATCAGGCGGTCATCGGCAGAATCGTCCACAGCATAACCGACGCAGTAAGCGCGCAGTCCGCCAAAGGAGACGCTGCCGACAAGCTCGGGAGTGACGGCGATAACTGAAGTAGTGATTGAGTGAAACATACTGGAAAAAAGCGGGAGCGGATTCAGAAATTTCTGAATCCGCTCCCGTTGCGCCGTGTATTTTTGTGTGGCGCGAAAGGCATTAGTTTGAAAATGGTCTTTTCAAACTTTAATGACGCATGTATAATTTTTGCGCCCTCGCTTAACTAGATTCTCCACTCCAAATAGATCACTGGAGAGCGGCCTTTAATGGAGGAGACACACGATGCCACTCTTTGGACCCCCCAACATCGAAAAGTTGAAAGCCAAGCACGATGTGAATGGCTTGATCAAGGCACTTGGCGATCAGAAAAATTCAGATTTGCGCGCAAAAGCCGCTAAGGCATTAGGCGAAATTCATGACACACAAGCGGTAGGCCCCTCATTAATGCGCTCAAGGACGCCGATACGCAAGTGCGACGGAACGTGGCAAAAGCATTAGGCGGGATTCATGACACACAAGCTGTAGATCCGCTCATTATTGCGCTCGAGGATCCCGATATAAAAGTGCGAATCAATGCGGTAGAAGCGCTAGGCGAGATTCGTGATACACGGGCTATTCAACCACTGATAATCCTACTCAAGGATTCAAATTGGAGTTTGCAAAAACAGGCAGCAGTTGCATTAGGTAAGCTTCAATGGCAGCCGCCAAATACGAGCCTTCGTATTGATTACGCGATTGCAAAGCGTGATTCGGCTGCAATGGTCAATGAAGGGACTGTAGCGGTGGTACCGCTCATCTCCGCGCTCGAGCATTCGGAGAGCCTTGTGCGGTCTGTAGTAGCATCCGCATTGGGCAGCATTGGTGACAGGCGTGCTGTGGCGCCTCTTATGATTGCACTCGACGATAAATCTCAAATAGTGCGAGAGAATGCGGCAGAGGCATTGGGCAAGCTGGGTGATGCCCGCGCCGTGGAACCGCTCATCCTTGCTCTACAAGATTCGGAAAAGGATCTCTCGAAGAGTACGGCAAACAAGGATCTCCGGAAGAATGCGGCAGAGGCATTGGGCAAGCTGGGCGATCCTCGCGCTGTCGAACCGCTCATCCATGCGCTCCCGGATTCGGATCAAGCTCTCAGAAAGCGTGCCGCGGAGGCGTTAGCCAAGATAGGTGATATCCGTGCCGCCGAACCGCTTATTTCCGCAATCAAAGATACCACAGCGATCAAAGATGCATACGAGGCTTTTGAAAGTCGGTTATCTATAGCAATTGCACTCGCGCATCTAAAAGGTAGTAACGTTGCTGCTTCACTAGCGGATCTTTATGAGAGTGGGGCGTTTGTTCCTGATCATAGGATTTCGACTGGCGTTGCGTCCAAGCTCCGGGAATTGAAACGTGTCTTTAGGTATACTCTGGGAGAATACGGCAGCGAAATTAATCCCCAAATACTTTTACAGATCACCTTACTAAAGGACTACAACGTGAAGATCTTCAGTGAGTATGAGTTTGAAAGTAACTCAACTTGGAAAGAGGAGATTTCCTTGGGTGGGCTTCGCCGGGTAGCACAAGAGGAATTATCTCGTCGTCGTACTGCCAGTGCGGAATGAAACGCCGTGTGCGTGGAAATCTTGGATTCGCGACATGCAAAGCCGACACACTGTTGAGTCGCACATATTGGAGAATCGAAAACATGCCAATGGAAATGAAGGAGGAGTCGAAACAGCTAGCGACTCCTCCTTCGCTTGCTGACGTTTAATCAGCGCAAGTATTCAGGTGGTTGTGACAACCACTTGCCTGGACGCACGCACAAACCGTGCTCTTGCAGATTCGCTTTGACCTTGTCAAAGTTTGCATGGAGGTGGGTGCGGGTTTGATGCTCCTGTGCTTCATGTTTGTCCATCTGAAGATGCAGAGTTGTCGTGTGGATGATTGGACAGGACCACACGACAATATATGGGGCCGGCGCGAGAAAGCGGCGCGTCGCAATGGCAAAGAATGACAAAGCACGAATGCCTTGTGCATCGCGCTCACTTGCGGTATGACCGATTTCGAGATGGGTCCAATCGGTGTCCTGTTTCTCGCGTAAATGCACAATGAAATCGTCCAACTCGTTGAATTCGAGTAGGGGGATCATCGGATCTGAAATTTCGACACAGGAGCGGATTTGAAATACAGGTCGCGCTCCACCGGCAAGCCCATCGGACCGCGCAGGGTTTCGAGTTCCGCAAGCGAGAAAGAGCCAAACTCCTGCTCGAACCCATCTACTAGCCCGTAGAAGGTGTCGTCGCCATCAAATTCGATGGCGTACCACGTCCACGAACTATCCGGAGTGAAAAATTTGCAGACGATGGTTGGATCGGCTTGGTTTGCCGTCGTGCCCAAGGTGGGCAGTTGTTTGCGTAATTCAGTAGTTAGAAGTTTCATGATGTTTCCTTTCAAAGATGCGCCTCAGACTCGCGCGCGTAGGGCTCTCCGCAGCGCGCACAAGAGACCGACTCGCCGTAACCAAAGACATCGGCTCCACAGTAGCCATCCGCGCATTCATGTTCATTGGTGCCATGCCAAATGCCATGGGGTTGCTCGGTCTGCGACAGGGTAATTGCTTCCTGTTGCTCGCGCACGATTTCGTCTTGACTGGACGCAAACCACGCCGCGAGCAAGTGTTCGCAATTGCAGTTGCCGCAAGAACATTTGCGTGCGGCAAGATGCACGACGTAATCGTGGGGATTACCGCGCACGCGATACATATTTGAAGAATCGAGTGGGGTTACGTTGCGCTTGGCGAGTATTTGAAGCGCGTTTTGCAGTGGTTTCCGGAGTTGCGGGTTTTGACGCAACAGCATCGCCGACCATTCGGCGCGTTTACTTGCAAGCAGAGAATCAAGCGGAGCGCGGCTTGGATTCATGTTTTGCGAAGCAAAACTGAAGTTCACGCCTTGCGTGAACATTCATGGTTTGGGCGAATGATCGGCAGGCGCGGCTGGGCACCATCGGTGCGATAGAGTTGAGTCACCGTGAATGTGACAATACTGGTGCCATCCGTGGCAGGCACTACAATCTCGTTTAGTTCACGGATTGTGCCAATTCGCCAAATTGGATAGCCACCGCGCCCCTCCCACCAATTGGAATGGGGATCGTAGCGAGCAAATGGGTGATAGTCATCTGCTGTTTGTTTCGCGTAACGGCCGGCCGCGTTTGGTGTATTTGCAGCGACGTAGCGCGAAAGCGTATATTCGTGTTCGCCGACTTGAATTTCGAGTGTGAATTCGTAGAGTTTCATTACTTGTCCTAATCTCGAAAACCGGGTTTCGATTTTTGAGCGCATATGCCGTTTTTGGGCACAAACGAAAACGCCGTGTGGAATTGATTCCATCACGGCGTTTTCATTCGAGAGTGGAGGCTTGTCAATTCTGCCTCGTACCGAGCGATTCAGATTGTTGGACGAGCCGCTCAAATATCGCGCGTCCGTTGGGACGTTGCGCGAGTTCGTTCACATCTTTGATGTTGTTTGTAAGTGTCACGGTATAAGCGGATGAGCCGAACCTGGCTGCAAGCGTTTTTGCGGCGCGATTGCCTTCGGCATCATTGTCGAGGACGAGATAGATGCGTTCGACCTTTTCAAACTCGCGTTCGTGTTCGCGTTTCAAATACGCGCCAAGCAAACCGCGCGCCGCATAGCCCCAATTGACGAGCGTGAGCCAATCAAAAGGACCTTCGACCAGAAAAACACTGGTCGCAAGGTGTGCGGAGGACCATCCGTAAAGCGGCTTGGGCGCACCGGGAAGCCCGATGTATTTGGCGCGCTGCTTGTTGTTGGTGGCGCGACCGACGAGATAAATTGCCAGTCCGTCGCGCAATTCGGGAATCACAATGCGCTCCCGAAAATATTCGCCGTATGGATTGAAAAGCCCCAAATCCTCTGCGAGGGTGGGATTCCATCCTCGATAGCGAAAGTAACGCGCCAGATCAGTCCCCGACGCATAGCCGATGCGAAAGCGATGAATGGCCTCCGCATCCAATCCACGCTGTGCCAAATAGGCGAGTAATTTGGGCTGCGTGAACAGTGCCGCGTGATAGACTTCGGTGGCCGCGGTGAGGAGGGTAAAATGTTCAGGGGACAGGTTGCACGCTGCAGGTTGCAGGTGTGCAATTCGGGCAGATGTTGCCTGTGGCTTGCGCGCAGTACCTGGCATTTTGTTATCCAGGCGCTGCACTACCTCACGAAAGGTAAGCCCTTCGATCCGTTGGAGAAACGCAAAGATATCACCGCCAATGCCACAGCCAAAACACCACCAGGTTTGCGTCAGGGGAAAGACGGCGAGACTGGGGCTGCGATCCTCATGGAAAGGACAACGCGCGAATAGACAGCGACCGCCGGGCCTGAGTTCGAGATAGCGCGCCAAGATTTCCTCGACGCGATTGTTTGCTCGTATTTCCTCGATCTCGTCACGTGTCATGCTTCGACAAGTAGTGCCGGTTCGGCAGGATCCGGTTGTTGGATAACCGGAAGGGAGAGTCGCAGCGAAGGATTTTCGGCTCCGGACCGCCGTTCCATCAACTCGGAAGGAATATCGTGAATGAAACGACTAATCCGATTCTCGCGCGTGTCAATGCCAAGCTGGCGAGAACGCGCGTGCGTGAGATAGAGATGCTCTCTGGCGCGGGTAACGGCAACATAGGCGAGACGTCGTTCCTCACCAAGTTGGTTGGCAGTGCGGGTGCTTTTGACATGCGGAAACAAACCCTCTTCCATCCCCGCAAGAAAGACGACAGGAAACTCTAAGCCCTTGGCGGCATGCATTGTAATGAGCATGATGCCTTCCTCGCCCTCGCTCACATCGGCATCGGACAAGGTGGCAAGCTCGGCAAGAAAGTTTCCCAACCCCGCCGCGCCGTGGTCGGCAAAACGGACAGTCATGCCCTGCAGGGTGCGCAGGTTAGCAAGCCGTTGGTTCGCTTCCGGGTCCTGGGCGATCCAATCGAGATAGCCGGTCGCGGTCAGCGCAAATTCAAAGAATTCGGGGAGCGGTTTCTCTTTTGCCGCGCGATACAATTCGTCCAGCACAAGATCGAGAAACTTTTTGCCGGTGGCTTTGATCTTGTCGGACAAATCATTCCGGTCCTCAAGTCCATACAAGCATTCGAGCGCGAAATCGGGCGCGCCGTCCTGAATCTTTTGCAGGGTCGCACTGCCGAGACCGCGTGGTGGGCGATTAATGATGCGCTGCAACGCGACCGCATCATCCAAATTGTGCAACAGGCGCAGATACGCAAGCATGTCCTTGATTTCTCGCCGTTCGAGAAACCGAAAATCGCCGACAAGCGTGTAGGGTACGCCCAACTGCATAAACACTTGCTCAAGCAAGCGTCCTTGTGCCTTGGTGCGGAATAGCACCGCGCAATCGGTAAAGGCACCGTTGTGGTCAGTAACCCATTGCTGGGCTTGACGCCCGATGAACAGTGCTTCTTCCCGCTCGCTGTTCAAGGTGACCAGCTGAATCGCCGCGCCGGGTTCATTTTCTGTCCACAGCGCCTTGTCCGGATAGTCAAAGGAGCGGACGAGATGATTCGCTGCATCGAGAATGGTCCGGGTGGAACGATAATTTTGGTCGAGGATGACGAGCGGCGCGTTTTCAAAATCGCGTTGAAAGCGCGTAAGGATGTTGTTGATGTCGCTGCCACGCCAGGAATAGATCGCTTGCACAGGCGAGCCAACAGCGTAGACGTTGCGATGCGCCCAGGAGAGGTAACGCACGAGCTCGTATTGCGCCGCGGAGGTGTCCTGCAATTCGTCCACGCTGATATAGCGAAACAGGTTTTGGTAGAACGCCAGCGCTTCCGGTTTCTGTTGCAATAGTGCCAGCGTGAGTCGGATGAGGTCCGCGTAATCTACGGCGTTTTGTTCGAGTAAGAGTTGCTGATAACGCGCATACACCTTGCCGATGGATTCTTGAAAGAAATCATTCGGGGTCGTGACGAACGTGTCAGGACCGTGCAACTGCTCTTTGGCAGAGGAGATGGTCTGTGCGACCATCTCCAAATCCCAACGTTCGCTGTTGACATTCGCTTCTTTGAGCGCGCGCTGCAACAGACGTCGCGCATCAGTTGCGTCGAATACGCTCAAGGCGCCTACCTTGTAGCCAAACACATGCGCTTCGGCGCGCAAGAGACGATACCCCAAACCGTGAAAGGTGGTTGCGGTAATGTCTTGTGCCTGGTCGCCGACGAGTGATTCGAGGCGATGCGCCAGCTCTGCTGCCGCTTTGCGGGTAAAGGTGATGGCGAGGATGCTGTGTGGCGAGGCGAGCCCTTGTTCCAGCAGGTGTGCCAACCGATAGGTCAGCGTCCGTGTTTTTCCGGTTCCGGCCCCCGCCAACACGAGCAGTGGACCTTCCAGATGCTCGACCGCGGCGCGTTGTTTTTCATTAAGCGAGTCAAGGTCAAGCGGCATGACCAGACGACGGACTCGATCGCAGCGTCATATTCCCGTTGTCCTGTGACGCTGCATCGCCGACGACGGACGAAGCTTGATTGTCGTCAGCGGTCTGTGGTCGGTGGTCTGCCATGTGCTTGAACCAGCGCGAACGACGCACACGACGCGGAATGTCAGTGCGGGTCACGCGGGCGCGGGGTCGGTGCCCGACCCACACGCCTTGTTGGTACGACCAAAGCTCGATCAACGTCCAACCCTGGCGGGTTTGCTGCCATGCTTCGATGCGCCCGTCGCCAACACAAGGGATGAACCCTTGGGAGGCAAGGTAATCTGCTTGAATCGTTGCCTCACGATAGCGTTCCGTTGCCGTTGCGCGGGCAAGTTTGAGCGCGCGGTTCAGAAAGGTTGCTACGTTGGACGCGACACCCAGGTTTTCGGCGCGCAGGGCGAGGCGTTTGAGCTGGAGCACGGCTCCGGCGTTTTCTGTCCCAACTGCTTGTATGCTTGCGATCAGCTCGCGGGCATGCGCGCGGCGTTTGGCTTCCAGGATAGCGGTTTCGGCTGCCGCAATGTCCGTTTCCGAAAGTTTTCCGGCTTGCGCCTGCTGTAATTCGTGTTCGGCGTCGGCAAGTTGACCCTCATGCGCGAGCGCGATGGCTCGTTCCAGATGGAACGGCGCAGCAAGTTCGTGCTCGATATTCTTTGCGACTTCGGGGGCGGCCTGGGTCAGGGTTTCGATGTCAGTGTTCAGTAACTGAAGTTCGACCTCTTCCCCGATAATCGCGGCATAGTGCTCGTAATTCAGGTTGGCAAGCGCATGCTCTGCTGCCTGAATCTCACTTTCCAGTTCGATCTGACGCGCATTGAAACTCACTTGGAGCTGCGCGAGCATCTGTTCGCGTTCGCCGCCGGTGAGCAAGATCTGCACGCTCTTTTCATACTGCGCGCGTTCCGCATCGAGGTTCGTGAGCTGGGTCTGCAGCACGGCTATCGTGGCGTGCGCAATTTCGAGTTTTTGTTCGCGTTCCGCGCGTTCTTGCGCAATGCGTGTTTGAATTTCTTGCAACGCATTGTGCGATTCCAAAAGCCGCCGCATCGCCGCATCGCGAAGTTGTGCTGCAATTTGGGCGAGTGGCAAAATTTTGGGTTCAGGGTCTTGACAGGGCGCGTCGGCTATGATATAGATAGGTTGTCGTAAGACTACTGGGGAGAAATCCTCAGCAGGCGCTTGAGTCGCAACCTCAAGCGCTTTTTCTTTTGCAAGCATAGTGTCCCTCCTACGGTGACACAAGAGTCAATGGTTTTGGCAGATCGGTAGGGGTAGTAATCTGCTTATATTCCCTCCTTGTGCTGAAACACGAAAAGCCTCGATCCTATTTGATTGAGGCTTTTTTGTTCATACGCAGTTCGACGCACAAACAGCGAGCAATGGCACGCTGTGACGAATGTCATTCTCATCTAAAAGTTTGATGGGATTGACAACCTTGCTACATAAAGGGGGGTACGGTAATACAGACGACCGGAACAATCAAACTAGCCAAGCGTGCTTTCTGGGCATTGAGAACAGGAGCAAGGCTCAACCAAATCTCACTGCGCATTGTAGAACCTGCGAGAGCGTGGCTCAATCGAATCAGATTCAACATTCATTCTACAGACGGGAGCAGGGCTCAACCGAAACTGTAAAACTCGGACGTTTGAAAGCGAGGAACGACCGACCCGGATAAGGCACCGAGAAATCCATAATTTGTAAGCGGGAGTATTATAGCAAAATGGATGTTGATTGTCAACATCTGTTAATAACAATCATCAACAGAACTTGCTTTCCTCTGGTAGGGTACGGTGAACAGAGTAGCCGTTGCTCGCAACCGCTGAGTCACGAGAGCGAATTTCGAGGGTTGTGCGCGGTCGAAACGGGATTTATGCGCTGCAATCCTTATTAAACAATTTTTGTTGGCACTTGCGCGAGAGGTCTATTTTATCGGAGGGAAGACGTTGAAATTTCGCCGCTATTTATATATGTATCTACCTTATTGAGGTTCAATTACCAGGGGTGAATGACGTTCATTGACGATGCCGCGCTCATTATTTCACATACATGTGCCAGGATAGGATTTGGACAAGAGACACCTACCGCACGTCCCTTTCGTTGGCACATACTCGCCGATCCTCACCGAACATTCCCTCATCTATTCCGAACGAGGTAGACCGTGCCTACCGCTTATCCCAAGACCCCATTGCAATTCCATTTCGGGCTCTTATACTGGTTTCAGCGAGCTGAATCCTGGCCCCCAAATACTCTAACCGGATTCGCCTCCATTTTGATTGAGAGAATTGAGATGACAAACAAAACCGGCCGAGCAAAAATCCCGATCGCAATGCAGGTCCAAGTATTTTTTCGAGATGGCTGGATGTGCCATTACTGCGCCCAGCCCACCGTCTTTGCCCCTGCGCTCAAATATTTGGCGCAATTCATCAAAGAGGCGGGATATCCGTATCCAACAGCGTAGTACGACCTTCACTATGGTCGAGACAAGTCACCCCTATTAGATCATCTGGCCGCGGTGATTGAACATGTCGAGCCGCATTCCAAAGGCGGCACGAATGATGCAATCAATTCTGTCACCGCGTGTAACAAATGCAACGGGCGCAAGAGCAATCACAGCGTTAAAGACCACCGCGAGAGGAATCCGGCACACGCCATTGAGGGACGGTACGGTGAGCCAAAGGATTGGGACGGCTTTGCATCCTTCTTTGTCGTCAATGGTCAGCAACACCCAGGACATTTGACGGCTCAAGAAAAAAGTTGGCTGCAAGAGATTCAAGACTATATGAGGCTGAAATAAGGGAATAAATGCTCAATAAAAAAGTAACCACAAAAGATATTGAATTTGAACTGAAAAGCAATTTTGAAAAGGGCAAGGCTTTGATTGCGAAATTGGAACGTAGCGGTGATTTACCAAAGCCCCAGCAGCCTACATTCCTGAAAAGCCTGTTCACGCAAAGAAAAAGCCCAAAAGCAAAAAAAAGGAAGAGGGCGACCGAGAATGGCCCTATAGACGCGGCTCGGCAGAGATTCCTTCCGGCTTGCCCCAATAGAAACGCGGGAGCGTATTCAAACCCATCGTGAGGGAGTAAGCGGCAAATGGTGCGCAAAAACTCGACGATATCCAATTTTTAAGGAGCAGATATGACCAACAGAGAAGGCAATATTTCAACCATCAACTCTTACCTACAGCAGCAGTTGCGCCGACGGGGACTCGATAGCGTGACTGCGGTTGACGCGGCGGAATGGCTGGACAAAGCAAACATTTTGAAGGACTCGGCACACCGACCCGGCCTTCCATTGCGGAACTTACTTCGGGAAGGAGTGATTCTGGGACAGCGCCAGGAGCTCAACAGCAGGTGGTTCATTGATCGGGTGGAATAGACCTGGGGCGGGATTAAGCAGCAAAAAGCAAGTATTCCATTGCCAAGGAGCGAACGATGAATTTCTACAAGATTACAACCGCTGTTCTCCTGGTCTTTGTATTTGTTCAATCATTTGCACCCAATGTTTTGCCCGAGACCGCGCAAGCCGCGACCAACGCAATTGGTTGCATCACCGTTGGCGCGGGACTCAAGCCGGGCGGAATGAAATGTTCGGATTTCACCCTCTCGCTCAAGTTCACGCCTGCCGGGGGCGAAAACGGTACCGCCAAGACCGTTGCGCGGGGTGACCACAATCACAATGGTTTGTATGTGAATGTGTCGGGTGATGCCATGACCGGTAATCTGACGACGACGGGCAACGTGAGCGCGGCGGGGTATGGCACGATCAAAGCAGGCGTCCATGCGTTTTGCAGCAGTAGCGGCTCGTCTGTCATTCATTCCTTTAATAACGTAAATGGCGCTCAAATTATGATAACAAATGGGGGCGCAAACGGGACCTGCACGGTTGACTTTGGATTTGCCCCAACCTTTGTGCTGGTGTCGCCCTACGGGAGTGACGCACAATCGCAGCGCGGTGCGTCCTCTGATTATCCGCAAGGGAATACGGTCAAGTTCAACAAATTCATTACAACGACGGGTGAGCGCGTGAATGGGGATATCTACGTGCTCGTTTATTAAAAGATAAGCATGATGGCATTTTGATACAATAAATGGCTGCGAATTTGCCCTATCGAGTTGTTGAACGAATCTCGAATCGCCATCCGTTGATTAATATGTATAGATGAGGATTAAGGGGAGAGTTCAAGCAATGAGCGGCGTGTATTTAATTCAAAGTAACGACGAACTGGTGGAGTTTACCGAACAAGGTTTCGAGTCCGAAGACTTACTTCAAGATTATCTTGCCAAGTATCCCAACCTGCTGGCAGGCGATCAAATCAACAGCGATGCGCCGCGCCGGTGGCTCTTGATTTCGCGCGAGTTGAGTTTGAGTTCCGAAAACGCCGCCGAGCGCTGGTCGGTAGATCACCTGTTTCTGGATCAAGATGCCATCCCGACTATCGTCGAGGTCAAGCGCTCGACGGACACGCGCATCCGCCGGGAAGTGGTAGGACAGATGTTGGACTATGCCGCGAACGGTGTAGTCTACTGGCCCATTGAAAAACTCCAGGCAGCGTTTGACGCCAACTGCCAAAAAGCAGGACTCGACCCGGCGCAGGTGCTTGAGGGTTTTCTGGGGGGACAATCGGAAGCGGACAAGTTTTGGCAAGAAGCCAAAACCAACCTGCAAGCGGGACGTGTTCGACTCATTTTCGTTTCCGATACGATTCCATCCGAACTCCGACGCATCGTTGAATTTCTAAACACGCAAATGGATCCCGCTGAAGTATTGGCAGTCGAAATCAAACATTATGTCGGGCAGGGACAGCGCACTCTGATTCCTCGCCTGCTCGGTCAGACGGCAGAGGCACAACAAAAAAAGGGGAGTATGCCGCGAGAAGTGCGTCAGTGGGATGAACCATTGTTCTTTGCTGATTTGGAGGCACGCAACGGCGAGGCACAAACTGCGATCGCACGCAAGATTCTGAACTGGGCTCACACGGAACTCCCGCGCTTGTCATGGGGCAAGGGTAAAGTCGATGGCTCGGTCGTGCCGATTTTGGATTACAAGGGAACGCCGCACTGGTTCTTTGCGATCTACACCTTTGGGCTCGTTGAATTCTCATTTCAATTCATGAAGGTCAAACCGCCATTTTCGGACGAGACAAAACGCGCGGAATTGCTCCGTCGCCTGAATGAGATTCCGGGTGTCGACCTTCACTGTAAAATGTACCAGGTGTACTCAGCCAAACTACACCACGCGGCACTCACCCAAAATGCACCGCGCGTACTCGCCCAAACTACACCAGGCGTACTCGGCTAAACTACACCAC